>JAFGJZ010000025.1 GCA_016928815.1 Spirochaetota bacterium | reverse complement strand
GACTCCTCAATTTTTATTTTTTTTACTGTTAACCCGCTGGCATTCAATTGAATATTATTCGATTGTCATTTATCAATTTCAGCCAGTAACTGCTTCAATTCTTCAATCACTTTCCTGTTACCGTCTCTATCAGTCTGCTTTGTATTCATCATGTCAATAGAAATATCTTCTGATATTTTATAGATTTCACAGGTGTTTCTCAAATCTATTAAGTAATAGATAATTTTATAAATATTATCCTGCGATAACACATCTGTTGCAATGATAAATGAAGCATCACTCTCTTTTGCAGAGCTGATTATTTTTAAGAGATTTTTACAGCCTGAAAAATTTTTACATTTATCCTTTACATCTGTATCGATTACTGCTGATTCAAAATCATTATATATTTCAGCAAACTCACCTGACGGAAGAAATACATATTTTCCGGGAGAAGATGAAGATAAGTATGATTCAATCCATGCATCATTTGCTCTCAGGTATTGTTCAATTAAATATGGATAATTGTTAAAATGATATCCTGATAATATGTGAATTTCATTTACATTTTTTTGACATGAAATCAGCAGAAGTAACAGGCAAAAAAATTTCCTTATCATTTAAATACGTCCTCCCGGTTTAAAAAAAACATCAACTGTACTCAGAGGCAAATAAATATCAATTTCCGAGTCCGGCTTGTCCCATTGAAAACGCTGATCATATTTTTCGAAATGCAGAAAACCTGCCTTTGTATGATTTTCAATTTTCAGATTTGATTCCGGCAATATGACTTTGTAGATTTCATAAACGGTTTTTTTAATATTTTCCATTTCACCTGTATGAGTAAACACTTCATAATCACCTTTTGGAATTTCAAACCGGATAAAGTTATCGGGGAAATTCAGGTTTTCAGATGGAACCGCTGCCAGGTAGAAGTAAGTGCTGTCAATTTTATATGTTATTCCATATTTTGTCCAATTTCCGCCACTCTGATAAAATCTGTATTTTTTCAGTTCACCGTTAAATTTTTTCCAGTGAGACCGGATGATTTTGAAGTTATCTATTTGCGATTTTGTCAACATTACCGCAAGGCCGCAGGTTTTTATATTTTTTTCTATTGTTCTCATTCACTCTTCCTGTAATACCGGTAGAATAATAGAAAGAACTTTTCTCATGCTTTTATCTCTTTTATTTTCTGTATTATTTTTTTATGTCACAATTATACTTTCAATAAATTCTTTTAAAAAACTATAATGTTCCGAGCCTGTCATTTAAAAAGGGTTCCTCTCTTTATGTAAAATATCCTAACAATTCCGGCCTGAAAGGAACCGTTTCTTCCAGTATACGATTGCTGATACATTGCATCAGGCATAACACCAAAAGGCAGCGATGCATCTGCTGTTGTATGTGATACCGGAATTTCAAAACATTCCCCCAAAAACATGCATGCTGTTTGGGGGAATGTTCACTGATTTTAAGAACATAAAAGCCTGAGTTTATATCTCCATTCTAAAATATGCAGGGCTACCTGATTGCCAATTGCCCGCATGCTGCTTCTATAGTATCACCGAGACTCTGACGTATAGTCACTTGAACATTTCCTGATTTTAATTTATTTTTAAATTTCTCCAGCTCCTTCTGAGTAGCTTGCTTAAAAGTACTGACATTATCACCATTATATTTCAGAAGATTTATAACCGCATTTTTATTGGAAAACCATTGAATGAGTTTATCAGCGTCTGTCCTTCGGTTATTAATATCCGGCAATAAGAGATAAGCTATTGATATTTTTCTTTTGTGGCGTCTTCCATACTCCATAGCTAATGCAATAACTTCATTTATGCTGTAGTGAACCATTCCCGGAATTAAAAAATCCCGTGTTTGCTGGTCAGTTGCATGCAAGGAAAGTACAAGCTGAATTTTAATATGTTCATCTCTGAGCCGCATCAGTTTTTCACAAGGACCTACAGTCGATATACTGATTCCATCAGTAGGAAAGTCTAACCCATTACGATCTCTTAGAATATGAATGGATTTAATCAGCTGCTCATAGTTTAAAAGCGGCTCCCCTATGCCCATAAAAACGATTCTATTAATATCGTCATTTACAAACAGATATTGTTGGACAATTTCAGAAGCTGAAAGATTCCTGATTAAACCATTTTCTCCGGATTTGCAAAATTTGCATTTTACAGAACAGCCAACCTGGGTACTTATACAAATCGTTTTACCGGTTCTTCGTCTGATAACAACAGTTTCAATATGCCGCTTGTCAAATAACTGAAAAACATATTTAGTAGTATTTTTATCACATTTACGATCAACAGGAACTATCTGCCGGTTTACGGGCTTTGTTCTGTCAGTTTTAAATAAGGAATTGTAAACAGCTCTTGCTATTTCAAACCCGAAAGCGTCACTAAAATCAGAAAAAGTATAATTTGTAGGATCTAAAAAATAGTTTTTAATCTGTGAAGGCGAGACCTGCCCGCCATATAATTTATTTTGCATTATGGTATCCTCGAATAGTAAATTTTCAATCCCATCTGCTAATTATTTCCGCAGACACAAAGGTTCCTTTTAGTAAAAGGAACAATTAACAATGGAAATGAAATAATCTAAATAAACCAGATACCGTAGCTCATTTCAATAAACCTCTAATGTTTAAAAATAGTGTGACTTAATTTAATAAAAAAACAATAAAATATTACTAAAACACACTCCAAAAAATGTCAATCACATTCTCTATTGAATTTATATTGCATGGCTGTTTATACAATCTTTACTAAACTCCCGTTTAATCAAGATTAATAATGAAATTTTTAAATTCTTTCAATAAACGCATTTTAAACAGTTCTTCTGTTTCAAGTTCCGGATTTTTTTCCATCAGAAGTATTCCTGCCAGATCCATTGATACTTTATCATCCATTTTTGAAATGATTTTTCTGATATCGGAAAGATCATAACCGTTCTGATGAAAATCGAACCGGTTTCCCAGAATAATGAGCAGAAAAAAAGACAGTGAGTCAAGTATGCGCTGTTTCTCAAAACTGCTTTGACTTAACTGACTTATATAATCCATAAGAATCTGCTCAGATTTGTAAATTCTTTCAGACAGGGAATGATACAGCTGAACTGCAATATCGGAATTATTTCTAAGCAGGGCCTGAAGATTATGTATATCAGCCATTGCAAGTATTGAATCGACGACGGCTATTGCCGAATCCTGTCTTTTCCTGCCTAAGACAACAGAAACTTCTCCGAATATTGAACCCTCATTAATGTTGTCGATTGTAATAATTTCACCATTTTCCTGAATTTTAAATGTTTCAACAACCCCTTTTTTAAGCAGATAAAAATTAGAGGCATCATCACCCTGTTTGTATATTGTTTCCCCGGATTTAAGATATATGTCATTCTGCATTGTTGATGACGGATGTACAAAGAGTTTGCGTATTTTTTCAAATCCGGGAAGTTTAAGTAAAAACACTATTCCTTTATATATTCTATAGATATAATACCGTGTTATAAAAAATAAATAGTATTTAGGTTTCTCAACAATCCGGATTATTGATCCGGTTGGTCTTTGCCCGATTATATGTCTTTCCCATACTACAATACCTTTAATCAAAACAGGTTTGAAACCGCTGATTTCCACTCTGATTTCGATAGTATTGCCTGTTCCTATCGGCTCATATGTCCGGATAAAACAGTTGGTAAAACTGAGGTCATATGAAATAAATGTATCTTCTGTGCTGTCGGATTTTTTCAGAACAAGATCAATCATTATAGGAATTTTTAATTCTCTGTATTTGTAAAAATCAGGATTTATTGATCCGACTATGACTGTTGCGAGTGAGAGAGAAATCGGAAAAATATGCAAAAATAAAATCTGATCCCAGTGTGAAAGTCTCAATGAAAGAAAATTCATGATTTTGTTATCCCAGAGAAATCCTGAAAAAGCCAGTATGATGAAGAAAATGAATAACAAGAATCTGAAAAATCCCGGTCTCCATATAAAAAGAGTAACAGGCAATGTGGATTCTCTCCCCATTGAATCGCTGATCCATCTTTCATATCTAGGCTGCTTCCACATAATCTGCCAGTCTTCATAATCTATATTAAGAGCTTTCAGTACATCATATCCAGGAACTATCTGTGCACGGGTTAGAAGTATTTCAAGAACAAGTATCAGTGTAATTAGAAGGGGTACAATCAGTAACGCTTTCATTCCGCTGCTGATAAGAAAATAATCAAAAAAACCATGCGCTGAAAATGCAAATATCAAGCCGAGAACATATCTGTTAATTTTAACTGCAGGTGATCTGCTGAATTTCCCCTGTCCGAGATAATTAGCTAAAATTCCGCATGTAATTAAATGCATGGGAACTGAAAAAAATATTCTGGCAATGGAATGCGAAATCCCGTATGTATGCGCATAAAAAATGTTTTCCGTTGCTGAAAACCCAAGAGCAAAGGACATACCGGTTAAAGTTGCTTCCGTGATGGAGAAATTGGGATAATTACGGAAAGCAATAAGGATAAAAATCATTGCAGTAATTTTTTCATAAAGCGCCGCATGTATGAAACTTTTAACCAGATTTGAATCTGAATTGGAAACCTGACTTATGTAAGGAGAAAGCAGAATTAGAACCAGAGTTGCTGCAATTCCCATAAAAAACGATTGTGCGTGTTTAAGAAATTCGGGCCGGAAATGAAAGTGTCTCCAGTAGATTACATAGAATAGTAAAATAGGTATTATTATAAGAATGAACTGCCTGAAAAACATTATATTACTTCCGGTAAATTTATAGATAATTGATTATCGGCATATTCAGCACTGGAATAAACCGGATGATGATATGATTTTATTTCAATGAGAAGGGAACAGCATTTATTCCCCATTCCCTTCTCATTAAACTTCTATAATTTACTGTTTAAATAATTTCTAAGATTTTTCTTATTTAAAAAATAGATTCCGGAAATTATTAAAGATACTACTGAAAGAAGTATTAATATTGCCCAGATATCACCTCTGCCGACTGCAAGAAGATAACCGCCAAGACCGCCCGGAGCAACCTGCCAGTCCATTGAAGCTTTATCTCCATAGGCTAAAGTGGCTAATTCATTTGTAATCGTAAGTGTCCTGTCGCTCCTTGAAGGACCCTGCATGTCAACCTGGAAAACCTTCCAGTACCGTTCTGCAGTAGTTATTGACGGAAATGGAATTTCCTGCCATAATCCTTCCGAATCATAAATACGGATTGTAACCGGTGTTTCATTCCATGCTCCGTCGTTTGACCATTTATGAACAGTAAAAGTGTATGTTCCATAAGCATATTTTACACTGTCGGAAAGTTTAAATAAATTGATTGCTTCCGGCCCATAACCGTTTGTTGCATCCTGAACCAGTGATGCTGTTGCAAATGCCCCTGACGGATCTGCATTGGCTGAATATTGCCTTGTATTTTCACTGAATGATTTCTGATCACTCCAGAAAACATGGAAACGATTATTCGCAGGAGTATCAGCGTTTACAATTCCATTGCTTGGCCCAACAACATGAAGGTCATAATCGGAAGGAGAATTGCCCCATAATAAAACAACTCTAAGCTGATATGGCGGCAGCTGCTCACATATCGATTGATCTCCAAGATTTTTCGATCCGTTTATTACAAGATTATCCACCATAAGGGAAAAATATCCATTAAATGATACTTCCACCGTATATGTACCAGGTGTTAATGTGGATGAGGTAAAAGTGCCGTCAGCAGCAGTAGTTCTTGTATTTACAATATCACCGGTCCAGTTTCTGAAATTTACAGTCGCACCGGCAATTAGATCCCCGTCATTCGCATCAATTACTCTTCCTGTAAATTTACCTGAAGCGGCACCGACAGGAACAAGATAAATAATTCCCTGATCTGAAATACCGCCTGTGTTTACAGATATATTGTTTTTAGTTGCACCTGTATAAGAACCTGCAGTTACATCAAGAATGTAGCTGTTCGTTCCAACGATTACGTCAGAAAAAACTACATTTCCTGATGAATCCGTACTTAATGCAGCAACGACACTGCCCGAAGTATCTTTAAGTGTAACCGCAGCGCCTGATATTATCTGTCCGGATGTATTTTTAACATTGGCTTTTACGAAACCGACTAGACTGATTCCATCTGAATGTGTGCCAAACTGACTCCAATTGCCTGCGACGTCTGCAACCTTTATTCTGGCATAATATGTAGATCCGTTTGACATACTGGACGGATATGTGTAGGATCCGGTATTTGCAATATCTGCACCGCCTGTACCGCCGAATACAATTTTATCGGCTGCAAAGGAAGGATCAGTTGCAATCTGGATACGGACAGCGGCAATGTCTAAATTTCCTGTCCAGTCGAATGAAATATTTGAAGTTTGACTTGTTGATCCTGCATCACGGAGCTCAACGGTTGAAGGTGCTGAAAGATCTATCTGTACTGTTACATTTGTACTGGCATTAATCTGCTGCCAGTTTCCAGCACTATCTTTGCCGATTACTTTAAAGTTGTGTGTACCCTCCGGCAAATTAAGAGATATATTTATATCAGAAGTGTATTCGTTACTCCATACACCTCCATTGATCTGATACATATAGCCTGTGACATCAGTGCCGCTTATATCCATATTGACAGCAGCATTATTCGTTACTGATGCCGGATATCCGCTTAGTATGACTTCCGGCGGTGTAATGTCAACTGTCCAGCTGTACGGAGTTGCTGATGATGTTTCCTGCCAGTTTCCGGCAGAATCTTTTGCAATCACCTTTAAAGAATGACTTCCTTCCGTTAAAGACGACAGGTTTAATGCTGTACTGCTGCTTTTTTCCGAACTCCAGCCGGAGTTGTCAATATTATATTTATAGGCGACAACATCTGAACCTCCGACATTTATGGATGCTGCAGTCTGATTAGTAAGAGCCTGAGGAAGATTGGATAAAACAGCATTACTGGCTGTCTGATCAACCACCCAGCTGTAAGAGACGGCATTTGTCTGAATATTTCCTGCCGCGTCTATACCTTTTACATTCAATGTGTGAGAAAATTCACTTAATCCGGAAAGAACCAGTGCATCTGTAATGCTTTTGGAATACCATGATCCGCCATCAAGACTGTAAATATATGAAACAGCATCCGTTCCCGATATGGTAATAGATGCATTATTGGAACTTGTGGGATTGTCTGGTGTATTCATTAAAGTTACTAAAGGTGGAGTGATGTCGATAGTCCAGCTGTATGCAGTTGCATTATCGGAAGACTGCCAGTTACCGGCAGCATCTTTTCCGATTATTTTCAGAATGTGAGAATTCTCATCCAGCACAGAGTTGTTAAAACTTAGTTCATTATCTGAAATGTCTCGGGTTTCGCTCCATCCTGAGTTGTCAATCTGATATTTATAAGCAACAATTCCTGCTGGTGATACAATGATGCTTTCTGTTTGTGAATTTGTAAGTGACGCCGGCAGTGAGGCAGCATCAAAAGATGCAACCGGTGGTGTCAAATCAACACTCCATGTGTACTCAGCCGCAGATGATTCTGCCTGAAGGTTGTTTGCTGCATCTGAACCTATAACTTTAATTGTATGAGATCCCTCAGATAGATTGGGAAGAGTAGTGATTTCGGAAACCGGAAGTAATGCGCTCCACGTGTTCTCATCCAGTTTATATTTATACCATGTAACATCCGCCCCTCCGACCTGAATCGACGGCGATATAACTGAAGACGGGCTGGCAGGAACCGATAGAATCGCAGCAACCGGAGGAGTTATATCAATATACCAGCTATATGAAGTAGCTGAAGTTATTTCCTGCCATGTCTGAGCTGCATTTTTACCAATTACCGTAATTGTATGACTTCCTTCTGAAAGCGATGAAAGCGGAATCGACAGAGAGGTATCAGTTTCAGAACTCCATGAACTGCCGTCAATTTTATATTTATATGCCGTTACTCCATTACCGCTCACGAAAATATTTGCATTTGTCATATTTGTCAGTACATTCGGCCTGCCGGATAATACAGCGACCGGTTGGGAAGTGTCAACAGTCCAGCTGTAAGAAGATGCTCCTGAATCAGCCTGCCAATTGCCTGCAATATCTTTTCCAATGACCTGAAGAGTATGATTTGCATCGGATAAATCAGTTCTATTTATTTTACCATTCCGGATTTCACTCCAGTCTTCTCCGTCAATTTTATACTTGTATTCAACAACGCCGTTTACTATCACATCGATAGAGTTACTTGAAGTAACATTAGCCGGCAGGTTTTCAAATGTTGCAACAGGCGGAGTTAAATCAACAATCCAGTTGAAAACTGTCGGAGCATTTTCAGGCTGCCAGTTTCCTAATGAATCCGAAGCTATGACTTCAAGTAAATAACTCCGTTCTGAGAGTCCGCTTTCAATAATATTTTCCGAAACATTGGTATTGCTGCTCCAGGATCCATTATTTATCCTATATTTATAATTAACTATGTCATTACCTGATACTTTTATACTGACAGCAGTACTATTTGTATTATATTCCGGGAGATTTAAAAGCTCTGCCTTCACAATTCCGCGTCCTGTAAAATCATGTGAAGATCCGGTCATGACATTTTCATTTAGATCCTTAACGTTAATAACAAAACAGTGATAATTTACGTTGTAATTCATGCTTTGGGATAAAGTAATTATAACCGATTGATTGTCGTCTTCAAGAGAAACTGTTTCAACAGGAAGCGATACCGTGTCCGAAGTTAGAATAAAATTAGAATATGTTTCTGCCGAGATTTTATCAACCTGTTCTGAAAAAACAAGTTTAATTTTTTTATCAGAAAGTGCAGAAACTGAATTAATAGTCGGAGGAGACGTATCCGGTGATAAAGGATTGTTATCTACATTCGGTGTTTTGGAACTGGAACCTTTTCCGGAACAGCCGGCAAATAAAACTGAGCTGAATAGAATTATAAATAATATCTTTTTCATTACATACCCCGTAAATTATTTATTAAGCGTAATAGTAATAAGATATCAATTGTTGGTAATTTTTGCAACAAATAAAGACAAAAAACAGTCCAAATGGTCGTTTTTTTTAAAAAATATCGTTTTTCAGAGAATTTAAAAAAAGTTTTTATATCAAATACAAAAATAAGTAACAAATTAAAGTATAAACATGTGACCTCACCGTGCGGAGCATGAATCGCAGTGTCATAACTGCTGTTATGCACCGCTTTTATCTTAAAACAGTCTGCATCATTTTTAGACAGCGTTTGTCAGATTGATATCAGGCATGTATATCATTGTTATGGAGTGATCGTCCTTTTAAGCAAATAAATGAACTCTTCCATATTCACTTAAAGATTAATAAGCCGGTAACCGGACGGCCATTCCAATCCGTTTAATTATTGCATCTGCAGTCATCTTCGAACCTCTTTATAAATGATTTAAATCTCTGTTAATATCTAAAATTCTCTCCCGGATAAAATCAGAAGTTAACCCGTTTTCATAGAATCCGGACAAAGCGTTACGGTTTTTATAATGCTATTGTTAAGTAAATGTCAATTGTATATTTTTCATTGTTTCTTTCGAAATCAATATAGACAGTTTCGGTTATTTTTCGGAATTTAATGAAAAAGTTATAAGTTTACTTAATTTTACGACAGATCTCTTTGATCCTTTCTTGATAACACCAAACAGTGAAGTAACAAATATAATGAAAATAATCTTTATTACAAAAAATTTGTATTTTAAAATATCTTAAAATCTTTTAAGT
>JAFGJZ010000024.1 GCA_016928815.1 Spirochaetota bacterium | reverse complement strand
TCTTCCGTTCGTAATATTACAGATGGAATCAGGATTAACCATGATTTGCAGTCCTCTTTTTCCCGGGCTGATGCAGATTTCATCGAAAAGACCGGCTGAAATGTCAATATAAACAGGAAATGATTTTTTCATGCCTATTACGGAACATCCTCCTCTGATGTATCCGGTAAGCGGGAAAAGCTCCTTGAGAGGAAGAATTGAACATGATTTATTCCCTGATACGGATGCCGCTTTCTTGGGTATTACTTCCCTGCCGGCAGGAATAAGAACTGTAAAATAACCGGTTTTATCTCCTTTGAAAACCAGCGTTTTAAAAACCTGCTCATGCGGAAGTCCGAGTTTGTCAGCGACAGTAACAGCATCCAGTGCATTTTCATCAATTTCGTATTTCAGAAGTCTGTAATTGATGCCGTGGCGGTCGAGTATGCGGCAGCAGTTTGTTTTGTCCATTGAAAAGTACCCGTTTGTGTTTATTCTATTAAATTTGGGTTGCTATTTTTTACTAATTTGTAATATTCGGGATATATGAATAGTGTTAAAAATCAATAATTTTTAAGAAAATCCATGGTATTTTCAAACAAGGATCCGGAAATGAATGATGCGGGAAAAAAAACGATTCTTCTTGTCGAAGATGAAGTACTGATTGCTGCAGATGAAAAAATCTCTCTGGAAAAATACGGTTATAATGTTGTACTGGCAAAGAACGGTTTTACCGCAATTAATATAATAGAAAACGACAGCAGCATAGACCTTATTCTGATAGATATAGATCTCGGGGAGGAGCGTGACGGTACTGAAATTGCGGAAATTATACTGAAAAAAAGGGAGATACCGGTTGTTTTCCTGTCCAGCCACACTGAACCGTCTGTAGTGGAAAAAACCGAAAGAATCACATCTTATGGATATGTTGTAAAAAATTCAAATATAACCGTATTGGATGCTTCAATAAAGATGGCATTTAAGCTTTTTGAAGCAAATAAGCTGATTATTTCAAGTGAAATCAAGCAGAAAGCAATGATTTCAAACAGTTCGGATGTTATCTGTATAATTGATTCCAGAGGTATTCTGAAATATGTCAGCCCGAACATTACTAAACTGTTCGGCTGGGATCCGGATGAA
Organism: Spirochaetota bacterium; assembly: GCA_016928815.1. Lineage (GTDB taxonomy): Bacteria > Spirochaetota > UBA4802 > UBA4802 > JAFGJZ01 > JAFGJZ01. The sequence goes on along the minus strand of JAFGJZ010000024.1, from coordinate 14,185 downwards.
CTGCTGAATACCGAATGGATTGAAAATGTAAACTTAGAGGATTTTAACCAGATTAGAACAGAATTTCAAAAGCTTCTTGAAAGTGAAAATTCAACCATATCTCTGGAACATAATTTTAAATGCAAGGATGGAACATATAAGCAGATTGACATGACAGGAGTTAATCTGTTGCATGATCCTGTCATAAACGGTGTGCTGATAAATTATCATGATATCAGTTCGAGACGTAAGATAGAAATCCAGCTTAATGAATCAAAGCTTTTATTCAGCAGGCTGATTGAAAGTCTTCCTCAGAATGTCTATGCAAAAGATATTGACGGACGTTTCATCTTTGCAAACAGACAATATCTCAGTACCATGAACGTTACACTTGATGAACTGGTTAGTAAGACTGATTATGAACTGCATCCTTCTGAACTTGCGGAAAAATACAGAGCTGATGACAGACTTGTAATGGAAAATAATCAGGTAATGGAATTTGAAGAGGAACATCAGGTAATCGGTAAGGATAAAACATATATTCAGATAATCAAAGCTCCTTTTTATAATTCCAATAAAAAGGTTATTGGTGTTCTCGGAATTTTCTGGGATATTACCAGAAAAAAAGAAACTGAAAATGCATTGAGGAAAAGTGAACAGAGATATCTTTCATTGTTTAATAATATGACGGAAGGTTTTGCACTCCACGTTGTTGTTTATGATGAAAAAGATAATCCTGTTGATTACAGATTTCTGGATGTAAACCGTGCGTTTGAGACGCTTACAGGGCTGAGACGGGATGAAATTGTAGGGAAAAGGCAGAGTAAAGTTCTTCCAAATGAAGATCCATACTGGCTTGAAACATATTCAAGGGTGGCAGCTACCGGGGAGCCGGTTCATATAGAGCATTTTTCACCTGTTCTAAAAAAACATTTTGGAGTTTATGCTTACAGTCCCGCGCCAGATCAGTTTGCAGTAATTTTCAGTGACATTACAGAACGCAGGAATGCAGAGCTGGAAATTAGGGAAAAAAATGAAAAATTAAAATCAGCCATGGAAGAAATGGAAGCGGCTAATGAGGATTTGACATCCACCATGGAAGAAATGGAAGCAACAAATGAGGAACTGATTAATGTAAATAATGAAATGATTGAAAAAGACCGGATACTGCAGAATGAAAGAATCTTTACCGAAGCTATGCTTGAATGCATCCCGGGGCTTTTTTATGTGTATGATGAGAATATGCATCTTATAAGATGGAATAAAAAGCATGAGGAAATCACCGGTTATTCTCCTGATGAATTAAAGAATATCAGTTTTAAAAACTGGTTTGATGAAAAAGATGTGATAATTGTCATGAAAGCCGTTGATAAGGTTTTTTCTGATGGATACGGAGAAGTGGAAGCGGAAATAATATGTAAAAACGGAAAAAAAATACTGTGTCATTTTAATGGAATTCTGCTGAATTTAAGCGGCAGAAATTATTTTACGGGTATAGGTCTTGATATTACAAAACGTAAAAAGGCTGAAGAGGAGCTTGGCAGAAAAAATGAGCAGTTTCTGAAAATTTCTTCAAATGTACCCGGGTATCTTGCCTATGTTGATGCGGAAACATTGAAATATGAATTTGTCAATGATGCATATGTTAAGTCTTTCGGTCTTCCGCGTGAAAAAATAATCGGTATCACCGTAAAAGACCTTCTTGGCAATAATAAATATGAGGTCATCAGGGGTTATATCGAGGAAGCAAAGACAGGTAAATCAGTTTCCTATGAAAGCGTTTTTGATTTGCAGGAAGGAAAACGATGGATAAAGGTGAATTATTCACCGGTGATGGATCATGCCGGGAAAGTAATTTCCATAGCTATTTTCGGTTATAATATTACTGAGGAAAAGCACTATCTCGACAAAATCAACATGCTGCTTGAAGAAAAGGAAATTCTATTAAAAGAAGCATATCATCGGATTAAAAATAACATGAATACAATTCATAGTCTTCTTAATCTGCAGGCGAATACTTTTACCGATTCTGCGATAATCGAAGCTTTTAAGGACGCTACCAACAGGGTACGCAGCATGATGATTCTTTTTGATAAATTATATCAGTCTATCGATTACAATGAGATATCGACTGCAGACTATATATCCGTTCTGATTGATGAAATTATCATGAATTTTCCGAATAATGAATCTGTACAAACTGTAAAAAATATTGAAGATTTTAAAATCGATGCAAAGGTTATGCAGACGGTCGGCATAATAATAAATGAGCTGCTGACAAATATAATGAAATATGCATTTAATGGCAGAAATGACGGAATAATAACTGTAAATGTATTCAGGGAAAACGGGCTTAACCATTTTTCCATTCAGGATAACGGTAATGGTATGCCGGAGTCAATTAGTTTCGAGAATTCCACAGGGTTCGGATTGAGACTTATAGAAATGCTTACAAAGCATCTTGATGGAAATCTCAAAATTGAACGTAAAAACGGAACAAAGGTAATACTTGAATTTAAAATGTAGCCGGATTAAATGAATGATTCCGGAATATTCGGATTAATGGAATAATTATGACGTATGTAATTAATCAGACAGGATTTCAGCCGGATTCTGTAAAAAATTTTTTTATAAGTCAGGCTGAGTCCCGGTATTTTCAAATATGTAATTTTATCGGGAAAATACCTGTTTTAGAGAGAAGACTTCTGCATTTGAAATGTTCCGAACTTTCAGGAGAATCTGATTTATACTTTGGTGATTTCAGTGATTTTACCGATGAAGGAATTTTTTACATCCGATGTGCATTTAAAGAATCTGAACCGTTTAAAATTGAAAAGCATATTTATGAGGATCTGTATAAGGCTTCAGTGAAGTTTTATTATTTCCAGCGTTCATCTGTTCCGCTAGAAGAGAAATATGCAGCTGAATGGAAACGTGATGCAGGTCATCCGGACGACAATCTTATACTTCATCATTCAACGGGAAAACAGGGTTTGTGGTCCGCACCGGGAGGATGGTATGATGCTGGTGATTACGGTAAATATACGGTAACTGCAGGAATTACTGTCCAAACATTGCTGACGTTTCATGATATGTTCCCGCTGCGAAAAGATCCCTGTCTGAATATTCCCGAATCCGGAAACGGTCTGCCGGATCTCCTTAATGAAATCCGTTTTGAACTTGAATGGCTTATGAAAATGCAGGATGCCGACGGAGGTGTTTTTTTTAAAACAGGATCTCTGAACTGGTCCGGACATGTTGAGCCTTCCGCGGATAATCTTGACCGTTATGTTATCGGAAAATCTACTTCTTCTACCTTGAGTTTTGCCGCTGCGGCGGCAAAGGCTTCATCCGTATACAGGATGTATGATCCGGATTTTTCTTCCGGTCTTCTGAATGCTGCTGAAAAATCATGGCAATGGGCAGCTGAAAATCCGGATGTGCCATACCCGGATGAATGCGGCGGTACAGGTTTATATGCCGATGATAATTATAAGGAAAAATTTACTGCAGCGGCAATTGAACTTTTGACGGTCTCTGATAAAAGTATTTATGCGGAATATATAAAAGATACTATCTGTTTTGAAGATATAACTGAGCCGGTCAGCTGGAAACATCCTGAGCTGCTTTCATATTTTACGCTTGTCAGTCAATCCTGTTATCCGGAAAAAGGAATTATAAGGAAACTGAGGAATCTTCTTCTCGGATATGCTGATAGAATGGTAAAAATATCACAGAAATCATCCTATAAAATACCTATGCTTAAAAGTGATTTTATCTGGGGATCAAACAGTATAATCCTGAATAAGGGAGTTATGCTCTGTTTAGCACATTTTTTAACCGGAGATAAAAAGTATCTTGATTGCGCTTCGGCGGTATTGAATTACATACTTGGTTTTAATCCATGCGGAATAAGTTATGTTACCGGTTTTGGAATGAAGTCATCAGAAAAACTTCATTATCGTCCGTATCTGAGCGGGAAATATAAAATTATGCCGCCGGGTTTTCTTGCAGGAGGACCGAATATCGGAAAAGAGGATAATCTGAAATATAATTCCGGTTTCCCAATGTGTTCCTATTTGGATTCAGCTGATAGCTTTGCCAGTAATGAATGTGCGGTAAACTGGAATTCAGCTCTTGTTTTTGTAACAGGTTATCTTCATTTTTATTCCGAAAACAATAAAGAATAATTGCTTTTATTAATTCTATTGTTATATTTGTATTGTTTCATGAAAAACTTTATCCGGAAAAGTACTATGAATCTAAAACACAGGTTCACAATTTATCTTCTAATCGCTGTTTTTTCCACTTCAATATTTATAAATCCTGTTAATATTAATAAAAATGTATTTTTTCAGCACAATGATGATCAGATAGTTATTCAGGCAGATTCTTTTTCTTTGTTTATTAACATTACTTTCAGAAAAGCGGCTATTGCATTTTTTTCCTGCAATGAATTAAATTATATTTTTTTTATATTATGTAACTGTATTTTTGTTGGTTTCATCACCGGAATTTTCTATTTTCATGTTTTAAGTCATCAACATCCTCCATGGTCGAAAGGGACCTTTTTCTGACAGCCTGAATTATTTAATCCGGATTTCCGGCGTTTTTTAAAAAAATAATTTAGGATAAAATTTATGAAAACAAAATGGATGACAGTAGTAATGTTTACATTGTGGGCAGCTGTTATATCTGTATATGCTGCCGGAATTTATGAAAAGTACGGTATATCATCCGGCCTGATGGCCGCAGTTACTGCATTATCTTCATTTCTTTTAATTGCTGTTGCGGTTTTTGAGGATAGAAGAATAAGGAAATTAAATGAACTTGAAGATTACGGAGAATTTAACACGCAATCTGAAAAGATGATTAAAAAGTAGAAACCGGCATGCATCCGGAAAATATCCCGGATGCATGACATGTTTCAAAGTGATGACTCAGTTTGAAATTTTATTATATACGAGGTCTTTGTAAAGACTGCTTGTTCGAAGTAATTCTTTATGACTGCCTGTTTTTTCAATTTTACCTGCATTCAGCAGAATAATCTGATCTGAATGTTTTACTGAATTAATTCTATGAGTAACACAGATTACAGTCATTTCTTTTTTCAGGTCAAGCAGAAGGTCAACCATACTGTCTTCAAGTTTGAAGTCAAGCCATGATGTGGCCTCATCCAGAATCAGGATTTGAGGTTTTTTTATCAATGCACGGGCAATTCCAATCCTTTGTTTCTGACCGCCGGAAAGGAAAACACCTCTCTCGCCGATTTGTGTCAGATATTTTTCAGGAAGTGAATTAATAAATTCATGAATATTTGCTCTTTCTGCGCAATTTTTGATTTCCTCTTCAGTAGCTTCAAGATTTCCGAATCGTATGTTTTCATAAATAGTATCATCAAATAAAAAAGGATCCTGGAAGACCACAGCGATTCTGTTTCTGAACGATGCTGTTTCTATTTCATACATATTCTGTCCGTTTATCCTTATGGAGCCCTTATCTGCTCTTATTAGTTTTAAAATGAGATTAATGACAGTACTTTTGCCGCATCCGCTTAATCCGACTATTGAAACCAGACTGTTTTTATAAATACAGAAATTAATTTTATTAAGTATTTTGTCTTTTTTATTGTAAGAAAAATCAACATTTTTAAATTCAAGTATTTTAAAGGAAGCATTGAATTCGGTTTTTCCGTCATTCTCAAAGTTTTCATTTTCAAGGTTTAAAATCCGTTCAATCCTGTCCCATGATGAAAAATGATTTCGAAACCATCCAATACTTTCACCGAAATAGCTGATAGGATTAATCAGCTGATTGATGTATGTTGCTGCGGCAATAGCAGATCCGGCCGTATAATAATCCTTAATAACCAGGTAGCCGGCACATCCGTATATTGAAACATCTGTTATCAGTCTTAAAATGTCATTACTGAAAAATGAAACAGCTAAAGCTTTGAAATATTTCAGATAAATTGTATGAAGCTGATTGAAATAAAAATGGAGTCTGTTTTTCTGCCAGTGCTGCCTGTTAAAACTTTTAATTTCCTTATTACCCGTAATTATTTCATGTATGAAGTTATTCAGTTTGCCGATTGATTCTTTGTAGTTCAGACTCAAAGGTCTGAATTTTCTTGTAGTGAAAATGTTTAAAAACGGATAAATAAGTAATAAAGGTATTGTTGGAATTAAAAGTTTTGGAGCAATGAATGTGACAATTATTAATTGCGAAATGAAAAGAACAAATATTGAAAATAAATCTTTAATATTGGTAAAAATATCTACGAAGGAAGCTGTATCTTCAGAAATACAATTCATAAGATTGCCTGTTTTTTCGTTATTTAGTGCCGTTATTGAAAGGTTATTTATTTTCTCCGTGATTATCCCTCTTAATTTATTTGCCATTTTAATTGTCACTGATCCGGTCAGAATACTGTTTACTGAAAGCATTATGCCCGAGACAATTCTTACTAATGCGAGAATTACAAGCAAATGTAAAAGCTGATGAATATTTTTATTTGGAAAAACTTCATCGATAAGAATTTTTATTATCCATGGAATCAGTAATGCTATTGCAGAGCCGGCAGCGGCATTAATGAAGATAACAGAAATTGCCTGCGGTAGAAACGTGAAAAAGAGTTTAAAAATTTTATTTTTTACCATAATTACAGTCCTGATAGTTGTTGTAAAAAAAGATTTTATATGTTATCAGTCAGCCGGTTATGCCTGCAAGTCAATTACTATTTATTTTGTATTCAAAATTATGTGATAAATTTAATAAAAGCGATCGCTGTAGATATTGATAATGTACGGGTTATAATAATTTAATAGTGAAAATGACGCACTATATATAGTTTGACTTTTTTCTTATGTTATTGTTTTTGTGATGATCTTGGCGTTACAGGAGTTACAAAATGAATTACCTGTTTATAGTGTATCTTGCTGGCGGAAGTGTTTGTCTGTATTTCGGTGCAGAATGGCTTGTAAAGGGAAGTTCCAGACTGGCGTTAAGTCTGGGAGTTTCGACACTGGTGGTTGGTCTTACAATCGTTGCATTCGGAACCAGCGCTCCGGAACTGGTAGTAAGTATGATTGCCGGTATTAATAAATCGGGGGGAATTGCCGTCGGAAATGTGGTTGGTTCCAATATTTTTAATATTGCACTTATTTTAGGAATTTCATCAATAATTCGTCCGTTAAAGGTTAACATTAAAATAATCAGGATAGATGCACCGTTTCTTGTCATGATAAGTCTGCTTCTGTGGTTCATTTTAAAAAATCATTATGTTAGCAGAACAGAAGCATCTTTTCTATTTTCGGGAATATTGCTATATACAGTTCTAACTGTTTATTTCGGAAGAAAGAATACTGCAGAAATGAATATCCTAACTTCCGGAAAAGTTGAAAAATTTAATTTTAGAAACCTGATTATTGATATCGCTTTAATAGCTGCCGGACTTGTCGGTCTTGTTGCAGGTTCAAGACTGTTTGTAAAGGGAGCTGTCGATCTTGCTCATCTTCTTAAAATATCCGAGACTATAATCGGTTTGACTATCGTTTCCGCAGGGACAAGTCTTCCTGAGCTGGCGACATCAGTTATAGCTTCCTTTAAAGGAGAGGAGGATATTGCAGTTGGCAATATCATCGGCTCAAATATTTTTAATATACTTGCAATATTAGGAGCTGCAGGTCTGGTTACACCTCTTTCTTTTTCAGGAATCGGAATTGTTGATATGGCGGTAATGTGCGGAACAACCATGCTTCTTCTTCCTCTGATGAGGACAGGTTTCAGGATAAACAGATTTGAAGGATTGCTGCTACTGTTTATATACGGATTTTATATGGTATATCTGGTTGCATAAATCGGGGATTAGATGATGATACTGAAGATTTATAAAAAAATACCGGGATTACTGTTTCAGGGGATTTTAGCACTGCTTCCCCTTATTATCACTTTATATACTGCCAAGGTAGTGATAGGCTTTTTTGAAAGTATTGTGGATAATATTATTCCGTTTTTTCCAGATTATATAAATGAAAATCAGTTTTTTTATATATTCCCGGTTTGAATACAGTATATAAAGCTTCTGAACAGGTTATCTCAGTAATTGCGCAGAAACAGCCTTTTTACAATAACCCGGTACTGATTGAATATCCCACACCGGGAGTATGGGCTGTTGCATTCAATACGGGTGAAATTGATTTTAAAGAATTTACCGACGGGAAAAAAAGATTTACCGTTTTTATTCCGACAACTCCGAATCCTACAAGCGGTTTCATGGCAATTATTCCGGAAGATAAACTGAAAAAACTGGATATAAATGCCGAGGATGCCCTTAAGTTAATCCTGACCGGCGGGATTATAAAAAATATAAATGAGGAAATGAAATTTACGAAAAAGTAAATGTTTCCCTCATTTATGTTTTTATGATGTTTTAATCCCGGGCTTTCTTTTGAAAAAGTAATTTTATATCACTATTTATGACATACAGTGATGGAATTAAAATCAGTGTAATTAATGTTGCAAATAGCAGACCGTATGCCATGGCCATAACTACAGGAACCAGTGTTTTTGCATCACCGCCGATTCCATAAACAGTAGGCAGTAATCCGGCTACAGTCGTGGCTGTCGTTAATATGACCGGTCTTAGTCTTTGTTTGGCGCCGGTGATAACATCAGAAATAAAATTTGTATTTTTCCCTTTATTTTCAATTGAAAGTTTATTGATGAAATCGACCATAACGACGCTGTCATTAACAACAACTCCGGACAATCCGATTATTCCGATTATTCCCATAAATGAAAGAGGTATTCCATGGAATGTAAATGCTGCTAATGCGCCTGTAATGCCAAATGGAATTGAAAGAAGTACGACAAACGGCAGAGAAGGTGAATTAAAAAGCATGAAAAGAAGAAAATAAATGAAAAGAATTGCTATTAAAAATGCCAATGAGAGATCACCCATTGTGGCTTTGGTTTCCTGTGCTTCACCTCCGAAAAGCAATTCTGTTCCCGGGTACTGGTCTTTGTAATTGATAAATTGTTTTTTAACTATGGCTGTTAGTTTAGATGAAGTAAGTTTCCTGCTGTCAACACCGGCATTGATAGTTAATATTTTTTCACCATTATAATGATTTATTACAGCCTGACCGCTTTTTGTGCTGAAAGAGGCAATCTCTCCAAGTTTAACCATTGCTCCCTGGCCATTAGGGATTAATAATTCAGATAAGAATTTGATGTCTCGTTTATACCTGTCATCCATTTTCAGACGGAAATCCAGACGTGTTTTCGGTGTTTGAACAGAAGTCACAATAAGACCGTCATATGCCGTTTTTACCGTTCGTGAAACAGCGGCAACATCCATTCCATATGAAGCCAGTTTTTTAAAATTAAAATTTATATATATTTCATTTTTCCCTTTTTGCTGATCGGTGCTGACATCTTTTACTCCATCAATTGATTTTGTAAAAGTTACAACTTCCTGTAAAAGTTTTTTTGCGTTTTCAGGATTTTCAGAAGCTATGATTTTTAAATCAAAAGCATCCCCGACTGAGGGACCGATCACTCTTTCTGAAAACATTATTTTTTTAAATGAATTTACAGTTTTGGGATTAATTTTTTCCCTAAGTGCGTTTATTATCTGTGAAGCATTACGTTTTCTTTCTGATTTCGGTACGAGATATATAAGATATTGAGACCAGTTTTCCCGGTTTCCTTTTGATGACATTCTTTTAACAGTATGGTGTCCGATATTTGTACTGACTGCAATCATTTCTTCAGGTCTGATTATTTCATTGATAAGGGGCAAAAGTGTCAGTGTTTGTTTTTCTGTTTGATCAAGAGGTGTTCCGTCTTCAGCTTCAAGATTTATATAAATGGCATCCGCTGAGTCATCCCATAATAAAACATAATTCTGTATTGTTGCCCGGGAAATGAAAAGTGTAAGTAAAAATATAATAACAAAGGCTCCAACTGCAATGTAACGGAATTTAAGTGTAATTTTTAAAAGTTTTTCATATAGTACTATTATTACATTAAACCATTTTTTCTGTTTTGGAGGTTTTTTAATGTGGGCCAGATGCGACGGGAGAATAAACGTAGCTTCAAAAAATGAAGCAATTAGTGAAGCAGTAATAATTACCGGAAATATATATATGAATTTTCCCATCATTCCTTTTATGGCAAACATAGGTAAAAAAGCAGCTATGGTTGTTAAAATTGTAATTGTTACTGGTGAGAGAATTGAAATTACAGAATTTACAATGCTCTCATTATCAGATCCTCCGCTCTCTCTGGTTTTATATACAACTTCCGAGATTACTATTCCATGATCAACGAGCATTCCAAGAACAGTTATTATTGCTCCTAATGATATCATGTCTATGGTCTGATCAGTCGTGTACATGAAAACAGCAACCATTAATAATGTAACCGGAATGCCAAAGGCAGTCCAGAAAGATGTGCGTAAATCGAAAAATAGAATTAAAATCAGGAATACAAGTGCAAATCCTATAACAGCATTTGAAATTACTACTCCGAGCAGGGAATCTATTGATTGGGATTTGTCATCAATGACTTTGATATCAGTATTTTTTGAAAATTCATCCGCATTGAGACTGAGATACTTTTTTACATTTTTTATCGTGTCTATAACATCTGCTGATTCTTTTTTTACTACAGAGAGTCCCACTGCTTCTTTACCGTTGACTCTGAAGCGTGTAGAACTGACTTTAAATGTATCTGATACTTCAGCAATATCATTGACTTTGATACTGTTGCCGATAAAATTTGATCTGATTATAACATCACCAACATCTTTATAATTTTGAAATTGTCCGATTGTTACAATATTTTCCTCTTTAAGAACCGACTGAATCGTGCCTCCAGTTGCACGGATATTGCGGTTCTGAATACTTTTTATTATTTCATCCAGAGTTATAAAATTTGATTCCGATTTGTCAGGATTAACAGAAATGTGAATCTCGCGGTCTTTGTATCCTGATTTTCTTATTTCTGCAACACCGGGCAGTTTGATCAGCTTTTTCTCCAGTTGATCTGCAATATTATAAAGTTCTTTTTCAGGGAGATTTTCAGTTTTTGGGATTATGGCAATGTTAAGTACGGCCATTAACTTTGGATTAATATCAACAATTTGAATTTTTTCAACATCCGTGCTCAGATCATCGACATTTGATGTGGTAATTGTACGGAATATTTCATCTTTAATGGCTGTTTTATTTGATGAATCAGGATCAATATAGGCAAAAACAGTACCTCCATTTTCAATGGCATATGATGTATAATTCTGTATTCCTCTGATTGTTGCTAATTTTCTTTCAATCGGAATGATTGCGTTGAGCTCCACATCTGCCGGAGATGCGCCGGGGTATTGTACCTCAATTACAACAGTGTCAATATCCGACAATGGGAAAATATCTTTCTTTATTCTCCCGATGCTGAAAATTCCAGCTATTATAATAAATAGTAAAATAAAATTTATCAGCAGCGGCTTTTTTATAAAAAACGAAATAATTTTGTTCATTAATTTCCTCCGGAGAAATATATGTCATATCTGTGAGGTCGGATTTATAAAGGAATACATTTTCCAGGTTAAGACATGAGTTGATTTTAGCATATCCTGTACTTTATTCAAATAAAATAATGTTATTATTTTTTCATATGACTCAGATGTGAAAAAATATAGATTTTTATAGCTTTGATAAAAATTAAAAAAAATTGTTGACTTATAGTCAGTACTGACTATATATAATCAGTACTGACTATACAAGAGGTGTTAATGGAGTTAAAACTTATTATACTGGGTTTTCTTAAAAGAACCGGTCCTCTTCACGGTTATGAACTGAAGGATAAAATTGCTAAAGAAGTCTCCGATTTTGTTAATGTTAAGTTGTCAAATGTCTATTACCATCTTGATAAGTTGCATGATGATGGATTTTTAAATTCAGAAACAGATAGTCAGACAGGAAGGCTTGAGAAAACTGTTTATTCGATTAATGAAAAAGGAATTCAGCTATTCAGAGATTTGCTTGAAAAATTACTGTTATTTAACGAAGAATCTTTTTTCAAGGATGATGTCATACTGTATTTTGCCGATGAATTTGCAGATGTCAAAATAATAGACTATTTTCAGGATAAGTTACGTGTGGATGAAAACAGACTTTATTATTGTAAAAATCACATGAAAGATACTCTGAAATATGTGCCTGAAGATCATCGAAAGACAGCAGAAGCAGTTTTCCTGCATTCAATTTTGCATTTAAAAGCGGAAATTAAATGGACACAGCAAATAATACAATTATACGGGGAGAAAAATAATGAATAAAAATATAATGATTTTGGCCGGTTTTGCAGCTTATCTTTTCTTTTGGGGTTTGGCCGTAATTGTAAAAGGTTTAGGCGGAAATATGATTTTCTGTACCTTCTTTCTTGTGATTGCCTGCGTTTTAGTTCCTTTGCTTTTTACCGGAAAGTTTAAGATAGCGCTAAGGAAGCCTCAAAAAAAAGTATTATTTTATATAGGAATAATTTATCTGATATTTTTTTCAATTAGCGGAATACTGGCAGAAGATATTTTTAATCAGATAGCTAAGAATAATCCAGATTTTGAGGCAATAATAAAATATCTGATATTATTTATACCGATGTCTTTCGGTGTTACAATGTATTGTTTTTATCTTATTCCTGAAATCGCAGAAGGTTTATTTGGAAATAAAATTCTGAAAATAATTTTACCGGTAGTGACTTCCGGGCTATCCTGCGGACTCTCATTTTTTGTCGATAAATTAGGCAGTGTTGAAATGTTTATTGTAATGGGAATAATGGGGATGTTTTATGGAATAGGGTATTTACTGGTAAAATCTTTTTATGTAATGTGGTTTTTCTTTTTTATTTCAATGATGGTTCATACTCTTGCTGAAGGAAAATATTATAATTATTCATGGTTTGTATTGACATTTGAACTTGTTTTATTTGCAGCAGCAGCTTCAAGCTGGTATTTCTATAAAAGAATCCTTTACCGGCCACTGAAGAATCAGAATGATTAAAATTTAATGCAGTGGCTAAGTATTTACTTCATGTATAATGAGCTTATGCCTTAGTAGAATAAATATAAACTTTTTATTTGTAATTTAAAAATAATGGGACTTCCAGGAACTATATCCGCAGTTTTTGGATGTCCCATTGTAAATATTGTTTTGCAGTTTTGAAGGATTATTCAGTCATAATCTGAATTTCCGTAACATATTTTTCCGGATTGCCTCTGAATATCATTCCTGGTCCTTTTAAATATGCTTCTCTTACCGGGAGTTTTGTTATTAATTTGTGATCCTGAATGTAATCGAATAATTTTTTATATGATTCACTTAAAGTATCATATGGTCCATTATGGATAACTGTCACCGCTTTACCGCCTTTAAGAATCCTGCAGTTTATTTCTGCATTATTGATATCCTTTTTTACGGGATAACCCCCTTCAATGTCTGCATCGTTTTCCCTGTATTCTCCATCATAATATAATGACATTGCACTGCCGCTTATGTATCGTCCGGCGGCTTTTGCAGTTTTTGCAAATGCCTTCCCAACCTCATCATATTTCCCTTTGTAACGAAAACCCGCAAAAATGATGTCTCCGGTATTTTTTTCAACTATTTTGTCAGAATAAAACTTTTTCATTTTTCTCTCCTGTGCGTTTTCAATTATACTTTCAAGAGAATTTTTGATCCGCAGGTACTCTTCTGATTTTAATCTGATTTTTTCCCTTTGTGATATCAGAAAAGGGAGTATTTCAGAATCATCCGTGAAGTTGTCCGTAATTTCACGTATCTCCGTTATGGAAAATTCAAGTTGCCTTAGCATTTTAATCATTTCAGCTTTTTCCAGAGAAGCTTTCCTGTAATACCTGTATCCTGAGTCATTATCAATATAATCGGGTTCAAGAATATGCTCATTATGATAGTATCTCAGTGTTTTTACCGAAAGTTCCGTCAAGCGTGAAAATTCACCTATTGAATACATGTAATCTCCTTGAGAGTATAGTGGAAATTTGCCGGTTCCTGTAAGGGGAGAGTCAATCAGGTTTTGTCAGTTCTTCCAGTCTTTTTAAATACCGCCTGGCATCTTCGGAAGTGCTGCCGCACATTTCTTTCTGGGGAGTAAGATTTCTGCATACATCAGGATAGCTTTCTGTTCC
>JAFGJZ010000023.1 GCA_016928815.1 Spirochaetota bacterium | reverse complement strand
GGAGAAAAAATGAAAAAAATAACAATAGCAGCACTAAGTCTGATAGTAATTCTAAATCTTGCCTCTTGTGACTGGTTTTCTGATGATTCTTCAGATGAAGATCAGATAAAAGCTGTAATAGAAAATCTGGAAGATGCTATAAATGCCAAAAATTATAATGATTTTATGGACTGTTTTCATTCAGACTGTGCTTATAAGTTAGCAGCATCCTATTCAGAAAATCCGGATTTTGTTGGTGATGTTTTTTATAATGAAACTTATAATTTTACAAATTACAGTATTTCCGTTAATGGTAGTTCGGCAAATGTAAGTTGTACTGCGATTATTGTTGCTCTTCCTTCGGAACCAACAACATTTCAAATGAAAAAAGATGACGGTAGCTGGAAAATTTTTGTTTGGAAAGAAGGTGATCCGAGCACTACAATATTTGAGAACATCAAACCTGCCGAATAAATAAATTCCTGCTTGAATTATATGTAATAAAATCCATAATTGCACAAAAGGTGCAGTTATGGATAAAATTCTTGAAATAATAGACTTGAAAAAACATTATCCCGGTGTAAAGGCTGTAGACGGTGTGACTTTTTCCATAGAAAAGGGAACATGTTTCGGGCTGCTTGGTCCGAACGGCGCCGGGAAAACAACCTCCATTGAGATAATCGAAGGAATTAAAAAACCGACTTCCGGTACGATTCTCTATAAGGGCAGAAAACCGGAATCGGCTTTCTACAGCAGCATTGGAATTCAGTTTCAGAATACCGAACTTCCGCAGTTTCTGACCGTAAAGGAGACACTTGATCTGTTCAGAAAATTCTATCATCATAAGGCTGATCTTGATTATCTTATAGAACTCTGCCAGCTGGATGATATTCTCAAACGCGACAACAGAAAAATTTCCGGTGGGCAGAAACAGAGACTTCTTCTTGCAATGGCGCTTGCAAATGATCCTGAAATAATTTTTCTTGATGAACCTACGACAGGACTCGATCCGCAGGCAAGAAGGCATTTGTGGGAAATTGTACAGAAAATTAAATCTGAGAAAAAAACGGTTATTCTGACAACGCATTACATGGATGAGGCGCAGATATTGTCAGATACGGTTGCAATAATGGATCATGGAAAAATTATCGCAATGGACAGTCCGCAGAAACTGCTCAAAGAATACTGCAGCATGTCATCAATAGTTCTCCGTGATTTTTATGACAGGGATCTTCTAACTGATTCCGAATATGAAGTTTTTGAAACAGAAGAGGGTGTTGAAATACAGACATCCGACATAAATAAATGCCTGCAGTATCTGATTGAACGTAAAATTGATCTTTCAGGAGCGACAATCCGCTCGCAAAATCTTGAAGATCTGTTCCTTTACCTGACCGGATCGCAGCTTCGGAGTTGATTATGTTTAATAGAATATGGGTTCTTTTCATTGCACGAAATAAGGAATTTTACCGGGACAGGTCATCATTTTTATGGAACATTATTTTCCCGATGTTTATAATCATCGGATTCAGTTTCATGTTCTCAAGCAATGACAATGCTCAGTACAAAGCTGCTGTGTTCCATAAGTATGATAACAAACCTGTCATGACGGAAATCAGGGACCAGTATATCGGACTGAAATCGACAAAATTCATTGAATTTATTGATTATCAGAATCTGGATGCCGCCCTTGAGAAGCTTAATCATCATCGGGTAGATATAGTCATTGCACCTGAAACGGGCGTTTACTGGGTTAACAGAACATCTCCTAAAAGTTATATGGCTGAGCGCCTGCTGATTGCTGCCGGCGCCGGTTCATCTGATCTGAACGGTTTTAAAAAGGAAACAGTGAATGGAAGTGAAGTGAAGTATATTGAGTGGCTGTTTCCGGGTATTATTGCAATGAATATGATGTTCAGTGCGCTCTTCGGTGTAGGTTTTGTAGTGGTCAGGTATAGAAAAAACGGAGTATTGAAGCGTTTTGCCTGTACGCCTCTCAAGCCGCATGAGTTTCTGATTGCACAGATTATATCACGCCTTTTTGTAATATTATCAACAACCATATTCGTTTTCATCGTCATTTCACTGCTTTTCGATATCAAATGCAGAGGGTCGTATCTGTCATTATTAACGGTTTTCGTTCTCGGGGTCTTTTCAATAATCTCAATGGGACTTGTAATCGCATCCCGTACCTCGAGCGAGGAATTTGCAAACGGAATCATGAATCTGATTACGTGGCCGATGATGTTCCTGTCGGAAGTATGGTTTTCACTTGAAGGCTCCAACGACTGGATATTATACGGTACAAAACTTTTTCCGCTTACATATGTCGTTGACGGAATGAGAAAAATAATGAATGATGGAGCGTCTCTTGCCGATATTAAGATAAACCTTATTGTCCTTGCAGCAATGAGTATTGTCTTTACTGCAGTCGGATCATTACTTTTCAACTGGAGTAAGGAGTAAATTATCTTTAGTGAGGTTGTCATGATAGAGTTTTTACAAAAAAGAAAAAGCAGGAGATTTTACCTTGATAAACCGGTTGAGAAAGAGGTCATAGAAAAGCTGGTACAGGCTGCATTGCTGTCGCCGTCTTCAAGAAATCTTCATCCATGGGATTTTATAATCGTTCAGGACAAGGGAATGATTGAAAAGCTTGCTGCATCAAAAATTCACGGATCGTCTTTTCTGAAAGATGCTCCGCTAGCTGTTGTAATTCTCGGTAATTCGGATAAAAGTGATGTGTGGATTGAAGATTCTTCAATTGCCGCCATTCTTATACAGCTTGAAGCGGAGTCGCTGGGTCTTGGTTCATGCTGGGTGCAGATACGTAACCGCAAGCACTCGGAAGAGGAAACAGCAGGCGACTACATCCGCGGAGTAATGGAACTGCCGATGAACTATCATGTGGAATGTGTTATTGCAGTAGGTTACTCTGATGAAAAACGCGAATCTGCAAGTCTTGAAGAACTTGATTACAGCAGAGTACATAATGAAAAACTGGGAATCCCGTATAGAGAGGAAGACTGATGTCCGAATATATTCCAACAAGAGAAGATGCGTTCAATCTGCTGAGGGAATACACTGAAACCCCGGCATTGATAAAACATGCGCTTGCAGTCGAAGCGGTTATGGTGCATTTTGCCGGAAAGTTCGGTGAAGATCCCGTAAAATGGGGTGTAATCGGACTTGTTCATGATATTGATTATGACAAATTTCCCTACGGTCACTGCAATAAATGCATTGACATATTTAAGGAGCATAACTGGCCTGAAGAATATATTCATGCGGTAGTAAGTCATGGCTGGGAAATATGTTCCGATGTAAAGCCTGAGCATGTAATGGAAAAGGTACTCTATGCTGCTGATGAGCTTACAGGTCTGATTACGGCAACTGTTCTTGTACGGCCTTCGAAGAGCATACTTGATCTTGAACTGAAATCGGTAAAGAAAAAATGGAAAGAAAAAAGTTTTTCCGTAGGTGTGGACCGTCTTCTGATTGAAAAAGGTGCAAAGATGCTTGATATGACGCTTGATGATCTTATCACTGAAACCATTACAGCCATGAAAAATTCAGCAGCTGAAATTGATCTTAAGGGAAATCTTTAGGGTGTTCTGACAATCCGGTATTTCTTCCGGATTGCCTGCTGTTTCTATTATATTTTGATGCAGCCGTATGCAGTGGTTCATATTTCCGCATCACCTCATGTTCAGATTCTGCATCTAAAAATAAAAAATAGCTGTACAAATAACAGCTATGGAATTTAATGGCAGCAGAATCTGAGTAATTCTTCTTTGTTCTTACCTTTGCGGAAATCCTTTCTACTTCGTTAAATAATATTGTAAAGAATGAATTCAGGGATTCAAATTTATAATATTGGATAACAAATGAAACTCGAAAATTTCAAAAATCTCGGATTGTCCGAGGACACAGTCCGCACGCTTGAAAAAAAAGGATTTGAAGAACCGACTGAAATTCAGCTGAAAGCCATACCTCTGATTCTCGGAAATGAGTGTGACGTGATCGGCCAGGCACAGACTGGAACCGGAAAAACCGCAGCGTTCGGACTTCCCCTTATTGAACTTCTGGAAGGACAGGCGAAAGCTGTACAGGCCATTATTCTGGTACCGACCAGAGAGCTTGCAATTCAGGTTGCAGAGGAAATGAATTCATTTAAAGGAAGAAAAAAGCTGTCAATTGTACCTATTTACGGAGGTCAATCTGTTTATGAACAGGAACGCCGCCTGAAAACAGGAATCGACATTGTTGTTGGAACTCCCGGACGTGTGAATGATCATTTGAACAGAAAAAATCTCAATCTTTCAAAATTAAAATTTATAGTACTCGATGAAGCAGATGAAATGCTTAATATGGGTTTCATTGATGAGATTGAAACAATACTTGCAGCAACCAATGAGGAAAAACGGACTTTTCTTTTTTCAGCTACAATGCCTGACCGGATTAAAACGATTGCAAAAAAATACATGAAAGACTATGAGTCGGTTAAAATTGAAAGAAAACACACTTCAAATGATCTTACAGAACAGATTTACTTTGAAGTCGATAAATCAGATAAACTTGAAGCGCTTTGCAGAATTATTGATATTGAACAGGATTTTTACGGTCTCATTTTCTGCAGAACCAAAGTAATGGTGGATGAAGTTACAACCAGTCTCATTGATAGGGGATATAACGCTGAAGGAATTCATGGGGACCTGACCCAGGCACAGCGTGAAAGAGTATATGATAAATTCAAAAAAAAGGTTATAAATATACTTATAGCTACTGATGTTGCGGCGCGCGGACTTGATGTGAGAAATCTGTCCCATGTTATTAATTATTCCATTCCGCAGGATCCTGAAAGCTACGTGCATAGAATAGGAAGAACCGGACGGGCAGGGCAGAAAGGGGTTGCTGTTACTTTTGTGACATCTTCCGAATACAGTAAACTTATGTTTATAGCCAAAATAACAAAATCATCACTGAAAAAAGAAAAGCTGCCTGATGCCGCTGAAGTAATTGATACCAAAAAACAGCTGATAAGCGAAAGCCTTGCGGAAATTATTGAAAAGTCCGAGCATCTGCCTTACCGTGATATTGCGCTTTCATTTATGCAGATCGCTTCTCCTGAGGATGTGCTTGCATCACTGATCAAATTTACACTGGAAACCGAACTGGATGAAAAAAGATATAACCCGATAAGGGAAAGGTCGGTAGACAGAAAAGGCAAAGCGAGACTTTTTGTTTCAATCGGCAAGAAGGACGGAATAAATATACGCAAACTTGTTGATATGATAAAAAATGAAGCCGGAGTACAGCCGCGAAAAATAAACGACGTTAAGATTATGGAAACTTTTTCCTTCATTACTGTGCCGTTTGATGATGCGGAAAGAATTCTGAAGACTTTTTCCCGCGGTAAAGGCAAGAATAAGCCTGTGTTTGAAAGGGCAAAAAACTGATTTTTAATTCAGTAATATTTACAGCTTTCCGCAAATGCACGGTCAGCTGTAAATAAGAATTCTATTTTGACGCTTGTAACAAATAAAAATTAATTATTACTGATTTCAGTTGACTTTAAAAAATTAAAATATACATAATGCAGAAATTATCTCAGGAATAAATTTAATTTGAATATTGCCGGTTACATCAATAATCTGTTTAAAAAACTGCAGAATGAATTTCTTTTTGCTTTTGAAAACCAGAGTTATCTTCATCAGCAGAAAGCGCTTATTCTTTTTATCACAGAAGTCATAATGCTCATCATTTTTGCTGTATCTCTGCTGTTTCATGACAGTTCGCTGCGTATGCAGAGTGAACTGCAGTTCAATGTTGATATTTTCCTGCTTGTAGCTATTCTGGTTTCTCTCAGTTTTCTTTTTACAGGGCGCTATAAAACATCTACCGTCATTCTTCTTGTTGCTGTTCTTTTCGGATGGAGCATAGGTTTTTTTTATAATGCTGATGAATATCTTCGAACCGGAAACAGCAGTTATCTGTTTCTGGTTTTCGGAATTATTGTTCTGGAAGGTCTTCTGGGTAAAAAACGGTTCCTTACAATTGTTACGGCACTTTTCGTTTTTTTGAATATTTATTTTTACATGAAGTCTTTTTCAAATTCTTCCGAACATATTCAGAATGAAATTTTCAAGAATACGATTAACATTTCCGTATCCCTTTTTCTTATTTATGTCGTATTGTTTCTTTATTCTGTTATAACTGAAAAGGCTCTGCGAACAGCGGAAAAGGAACTTTTTGTGAATAGGGAGCTTAACAGAAATCTTGAAAATAAAGTATTAAAACGGACGGAAGAAATTGAGTCTGCATATGACGAGCTTGAGAATATGAACCGTAACCTTCTGGCCATGAATCATGATCTTGAGAAGGCGCATGATACAATCCGTAATGACATTAAGATGGCGCAGAATGTACAGATGCGTTTTTTACCTGCTGAACCTCCCGAGAGCGGAATATGGGATGTAGCATTTGAGTTTCAGCCTCTTTCCGGAGTATCCGGTGATATTTTCGACTTTTATGAATTTAACGGAAAACTGGATGGAATCATGCTCTGTGATGTTTCAGGGCATGGCGTATCTTCCGGACTGCTTACAATACTTGCAAAATCCATATTTTTTAAATCTTTTTCCGATAACCTGAAACACGGGATTGAAAAAGTGGTAAATACCGCCAATAAATATTTAATCGAGGAGTTTTACAAAACAAGAAATTACCTTACAGGAGTTTTTATGAGCCTGTCTGACAGCAGGATTGAATATGTAAATGCCGGTCATCCTGATATAATCAGACGGGATGCAGTTACCGGTGAGAGCAGTGTCATCGAATATAAGGATTTTCATAAGGGACTTTTTCTTGGAATGAAAGAAATGGACGAGCCGTACCGTAAACTGAAAATTGATATTAAAGCGAATGATGTTATTCTCATGTTTTCCGATGCACTTGTGGAAACACGTGATTTGCAAAACTGCCAGTACGGTTATGCACGTATTCAGGCTTCTCTTGATAACTGTTCTTCTGAAATGTCTGCTGAGGAAATTCTCAGATCAGTACTGCATGATTTCTATTATGAGACCAACGGGAAAATCCGTGATGACCTGACTTTTATCGTTCTCAGAAAAAAATAATTTATCCTCCGTTCAAATATGTTATTCCTTAAATATAAGTCATAAATATTATTATACTTGATTTTTATCTCCTCTGTTGTAAAAATATTCCTTATTTTGGAAGGAAGGTACATTATGGGTCTTTTCGATGCAATCAAAAATGCTATTTGCGGTCCGGATGATTATGATGATTATGATACTTCGCCCGAAAATCTTAAAATGGAAATGTCATTTGCTGATGAAGGCGTTGCTGTCGGCGGGTTTCTTGAGGGAAAATATAAAATAACCGTTCTTTCGGATTCCGTTAAAATTAATGAAATATCAATAAGTGTCATGCAGAAGGATGACAGTCTTGGAATAATTAAGATGCCTTATTTTTTCAGGGAATACAAAAAAGGCGAAATAATTGAGAATGATTTCAGAGTACAGGTCCGAGATGAATATGTAAAAATCAAGAAAAACAAATTTCCATCTGTGACTCTCATGGTTAAACTGGAAGATACGCGGGAAACGATGGATGAACTGATTTGTGTTTATGATGAAGTTGCAGAAACAGCTTCGAGAGATTATAACATGTATCATATTGTTCCTGATATGCCTGAACTGCTGGATTCTTCCGTAAGAGGGGAACTGAAGTTTTTTGAATGTTCCAGTGCTCTTGTTTTCAGCTGGAATGATCAGATAACCGTCCGCGAAAAAAACGGGAAAGTCCGCTGGACAAAAAAAGGTCCTGGAAGGACTGCTGCAATTAATCAGGATGAAACGGTAATTGCGGTTTCATGGGAAGATCAGTTTCTCATTTCGTTTTATGATCTTAAAACAGGCGATGAACTTCATCAGGCTGAAACGGACGATTATATTGATTCCATTGCCTGGCTGGATAATCAGCCGCGGATTGTTGCATCAGCCGGAGAAAATACCCTGATTCTCCTTGATGCGGAAGGCAACATGCTGAAAAACATTGACGGTGATTTTGATTTCATAAGTAAAGTCGCAAAAGTACCGGGTGAATATAAAATCTATCTTTCGGATTCAAACATGGATAAACTCTGCATAATAGATCCTGAAACGGGCAAGGTTCTGAAAGAAACGGAAACCGATTGCTGTGATCAGATGGTATTATCTGATGATAAAAAATTAATCGGGCTTGTAGGCATGGGATATTTTGAAATATTGAATGCTGATAATTTTAAGCAGATTCTTGAATCCAGAATGCCGGGAAAGGGCGGTATGCAGGGCGAAAATCAGGACGGCAGCAGTACCAGAAGCTGGGATTCGAAGATAAGATTCAGCCCTGATAATAATTCATTTTTAATAAATGTTCAGGATGGTCAGGTATGGAGATTCGATCTGCAGAACAGAATATCTTCACCGATTTCACGGGATATTATGAATTATGTAGAAGATACCTGCTGGATTAACGAAAATTCCGCTGCAGTTATAGATTCGACTGGTACTTTTTCAATCGTAGATATGAAAAATCTTAAAGTTATAATGAAAGAAAAAGACTATCAGGATTAGTCATCTTAAAAAGTTAAATTTTATTGAGAAAACCTTCCTGACGGGAGGTTTTTTTTATATTATTTAGTATTTTTATAATTTTTTCTTGACTAACATACCTACCGGTAGGTATGTTAGTTAGAGGCACGTTACAGGGAGAAAATGAATGGAAAATGATACAAAAACAATAATACTCCAGGCAGCGACAAAGGACTTTCTGTCTAATGGATATGATAAAAGCAGTCTTAACGACTTAGTAAAAAAATGCGGAGTTACAAAAGGCGCGTTCTATCATTATTTTAAAACTAAAGACGACCTTTTCCTTGAAGTAATGAATACCATGTTTGGTGAAATCGACAAATGGATTACTGAAATGACGAATTCATGCAAAACATTCAAGGACTTCCTTTTTTCTTATTTCAATTATCCTTCTTTCTTTTCAAAATGGAGCGGTTCGATGGGGATTTCAGCAAATATGTACAGGCTTATTTTTGATGCAATCACAGTATTCCCTTTCCTTAAAACCCGGATTTCAGATTCATATAAAAACTATTTCAAGGATATTGAAAACCGGATCATTGAAGCCCAGAAATCCGGTGAATTACGGAATGATATTAATCCTGATAATTTATCAGTTCACCTGACGGTGCTTGTAGAAGGATTTATTCTTTTCGAAGTACTTCTTGAAGATGAAAATCTGATTTCAGAAAAGGCATTACGTATTGCGGAAGATATTTGGGAAAAAATCAAAAATGAAAAATAATAATTATTATTATGAGGTACAGATATGAGAAATAAAATTCTGGAAATTCTGATTCATTTTGCTGTAAACAGGCGCAAAATTATTTACCTGAGTACGGCTGTGATTACAGTGGTAATGCTTATCTTTTCATTTTTCCTTAAAATGGATATGAGATGGACGGCTCTTCTTCCGCAGAATCTGCCCATAGTGAAACAGTTTGTTAATATTGATACTAATTTTCTTCAACCTGCAAATATGATCATTGCTGTAAGCGGAGAAGATCCTGTAATGCTGGAAAAAATTACTGATGAAATTACAGCTCTGCTGAACAGGGAACTTGTTGCTGATGATGACATGTCCATGGATGAAATAAAAAGTACCGGCCGCTATGCCAGATACATTTACGGCAAACTTCCCGAAGAATGGTTGGAACGGAATGCGTTGAAACTTATCAAGCCGTATGATACGGAAAGAATCGGAAACATATTTTCAGATTCATCTCTTGCGGGGTATTTGCGCGGTCTCAATGATGATTTCGAATCCGAATATACCGATGCTGAAAATGTAGCTGATCAGGAAAGGCAGATTGTATCCTCTCTTAACGGGCTTGAAAATTTTATTAATCTTATGAACAAATCAGTACATGGAGAGGATGTTCCGGAAATCATGATTGTACGTAGCGTCCGTGATTTAACTACAGGGAATCCTTATATGCTTTCTCTTGACAGTAAAATGGCATTAATAATGGTAGCATCCGCAATTCCGTCCGATGATGCACAGACAATGATTCTTATTGATTACAGAATAGAGGATATTCTTCGCCCTCTGCAGCAGAAATATCCGGAATATAGAATTGAGAGGACGGGTATGACCGCTATCGGCCGGGATGAAATGGATTCTATCGGATCATATACGGCTGTTCTGACATTTTTCACATTTGTTTTAATATTTATTTTTTTGATGTGGAATTACCGCAGCATCACTATTCCTCTTCTGAATCTTCTGGGAATAACTGCGGGCATAATCTGGACGATGGGTATTATCGCAATTACAATCGGAACTCTTAATCTGATTACATCAATGATGATGATTGTGCTTCTCGGTCTTGGTATTGATTTTACAATTCATCTCTCGACAAGATTTCAGGAAGAAATAAGCCGAGGCAATTCAATTGAAAATGCACTTCGGGTTACCATTCGCGAAACCGGTAAAGGCGTCATTACCGGTGCATTAACGACTTCAGCGGCTTTCTATGCATTGATGATTGCCGATACTCCTGCAATCGTTCAGTTCGGATTCTGTTCAGGAACAGGAATTTTATTGACACTGCTTTCCGGTATGTGGCTTCTTCCGGCGTTTCTGGCATCAAGAATACAGAGTAAACTTGCTAAAGGAAAAGAGGTCAGGAAAATCAAAGACCTGAAATCAATCAGTGTTATCGCCGTTTTTATGAATAGACATTCGGGAAGAGTTGTTGCAGTCAGTGTAATTCTTTTTATTCTCGGAATATGGGGTGGAAGCAAAATTGACTGGGAATGGAATTTTATGAATCTTGAACCTGAAGGATTAAGGTCTATCGGGCTGATGGATGAAATAGTCGACAGATATAAACTTTCAGTTACGACAAGCATGCTGACAGTTCCCGGTATTGAAGAATCCAGAAAACTGAGTTCTCAATTTAAAGCAAAAAATGTTGTAGGTGATGTAAATGATATTTCACAATACATAAGCCGTCCGGATTTTGATGAAGCTCTGGTACATCTTAAAAATCTGAAGGTTTCAGCCCGCAGTGATTTTAAATTTTCAGATCCGGATAATCCGGACATTCGGCAGCAGCTGGCTGAGGAAACCGACAGGCTTTGGGCGAATCTTGTTGAAATTCAGGCGCTCAGCGTTACAGGAGGCCAGGACAGGATTGTTGAAAAAATATCATCATTAATCGGTGACCGTGATACACGCGATAATTCTGTCATGCGCAAACTGGCGGATGATCTGCTGAATGGTAATGCGGACTGGAAAAATCTGAAAAGTTTTTCAGATACTTTTTCCCATGCACTGAATGAAAAAATCCTCCGTATGACGGAAAATCTGGATCCGGTTAAGGAGAATGACATACCGAAGGATATTCTTGCCCAGTTTAAAAGTAAAAAAGGCGACTCGTATCTTATTCACATTCTTCCGAAGAAAAATCTCTACACAAGAAAGGATCTTGAGTCATTTCAGTCTGTTGTGTCTTCTGTTGCAAAAGGCGTTACGGGGAATCCGCAGCTGATTTTGAAAATGAATACTGAAACAATGCGTGAAGGAGGGAAAGCGGTTCTTGCTGCTGCAATTGCGATTTTTTTTCTTCTTCTTGTCGATTTCAAACGGCCTCTCATTGCACTTCTGACGTTTCTTCCGCTATTCGGAAGTATTTCCCTGACACTTGGAATCATGTACATTTTTAAACAGAAATTCAATTACATAAATATGATAGCATTGCCGGTAATTCTCGGAATCGGTATTGATGACGGAGTTCATCTGATGCACCGGTATCTTGAAGGCGGAAGGGAATCACTTGAGAAATCCTGTGAAAGTGTCGGACGGGCGATATTCCTTACTACCGTTACTACCATGCTCGGTTTCGGATGTCTCATGTTTTATCTGATGCGCGGGATGGCTTCAATGGGGTTTGTTCTGTTTTTCGGGGTCGGGTTCTGCTTTTTAATTACAATAACACTTTTGCCGGCACTTATTAAGATTTTTGATAAAATAATTTTCAGAAAAAAATGAAAGGAGATATAAAATGAGAAATATGATTATATTGCTGATAGCGGCAGCTGCACTTGCGTTTCCAGTTTCGGCGGAAATGAGCGCTTCTGAAATTTTAAAAAAGATAGATTTACAGGAAAGTTTCAGGAGTAATTATGCAGTTATGAAACAGATAATTACCACTTCAGGCGGTTCAAAGCGGACTCTTGAAATGAAAGCATGGGCTGTCAATAACGGAGACCGTCAGCTGTCCGAGTATCTTTCTCCCCCGGATGTCAGGGGTCAGAAAATCCTCATGACTGATGACGGTGATAACATCTGGATGTATAATGCGGAAACAAGACGAACAAGAAAACTTGGAAGTTCAATGAAAAGCAAAAAAGTAATGGGTTCCGATTTTACATATGAAGATCAGAACATGGGAAACATCAGTACAAAATATTCCGCAGTATTGAAAGGTACTGAGAATTTCGGCGGTGCGGAATGCTATGTACTTGAACTTAAACCGCTTCCAAACGGACCAAGTTATTCGAAAATAGTCATCTGGGTCGGAAAAACGGATTTCATAACCAGAAAGATTGATTTTTATGAAAAAGGCGGTACCTCTCCTTTTAAAAGACTGGTAATGGAAGATATACGCAAAGCCGGTTCAAAGAATGTGCCTTTTAAAATGACAATGAGGAATCTGCAGGAAAATACGGAAACGGTAACCATCATAACTGAAATTAAATATGACATAAATATTCCTGATTCCTATTTTAAATCGTCTGCTCTTGGAAGGTAATGATGAAAAGATTTCTAATATTTCTCTGCATTGTTATGTTTCAGGTTTATCTTTCCGCCGATGATGAATTTGGGTCCAGTGCTGAAATGAATTTTGCAGGTGAGGAAAAATATCCCCAAATCATTTTTTCCGGCTATGTTGAAAATACTTTTTCCTGTGAATATGATAAAAAGGCCGAAAAGGAATCTCTGCTTGATTATACGCGTGTCAGACTGAACAGCAGTGGGAAACTGAATGATAATTCCGATTTTGCTGTCGGGATTGTAGGCCGTATGTATTCCGGATCAACAGGCATTAACATGACTGAATATCTGCCGGAAGAAAAGCAGGATGATTTAAATCCGTTTACCGCTTACATATTTTCAGCTGAATATGAAAATGATATTTATATTCAGGAGGCGTTTCTGACGTTTTATTTCGATTACTTCAAAATACGTCCGGGCCGTCAGAAATATTACAGCGGAACAGGATATGCCTATAATCCGACTGATTTTTTTAATTCAAAGAATCCGCTGGATCCGGGTTATGAAACTGACGGACTGGACGGTATCCTTATTTCCTTTAATCTTCCCGCCGGCGCGGAACTTGAATGTTTTTACAGAACCGGATACAGGTTTGAGGATTCAGATTACCAGACATGTCTTAAATTCAGTTTTTTTTCAACAGACGCCGTTTTACAGTATACAGGTATAATTTTAAATAGGACGGATTTTGAGATGGCAGATGCTGATGCTGCGTCCATTGCAGCAGACCCGTCATTGTATGACTCATATTCCACTGATTACAGAATTCATTTCATAGGCGGAAGCATTTCTTCCGATGCGGCGGGAATAGGCCTTCGTGCAGAAG
Source organism: Spirochaetota bacterium (assembly GCA_016928815.1). GTDB lineage: Bacteria > Spirochaetota > UBA4802 > UBA4802 > JAFGJZ01 > JAFGJZ01. The sequence continues at coordinate 8,063 of JAFGJZ010000023.1, read as the reverse complement.
GCGGTTATGTAATGAGCAGTGCGGAAACATCTGAAATGACTCTTGACTATGATGGAAATTATGAAGTGCTGCTTGCGGGTTTTGATTATACGTTTGAGATGCAGCTTTACATCATAATGGAATATTACAGAAACGGTGCTGGCGTGAATCACGAAGATGATGCAGGTTTAAATGAAATAATGGCCAATATTGCAGGTGAAACCGATTCAATTGTAAAGGATACCCTTTTTACAGGTGTATCATATCCGGTTACAGATCTGGCAGATGCTGCAGTATATGCAATAGTCGGACTGAGAGACAGATCGGTTATAATAAATCCCGTTGTAAACTGGTCGGTTTTTTCCGGAGGTATGCTGGAATTTTCAGGCATAATTCCTTACGGAAAAAAGGGGAGCTATACAGGTTCACTGCCGTCAGGAGGATTCATCAGGGCGAAAGTCAGCTTTTAGGCTGTTCATTGACATATGATGTATCGAGTGCGGAGAGAATTGCTTCTCTTGTGATCTTTTCAATCGCAGGCATATCGCTTAACTGTCTGCCTGAAGTTTCGACAGGTTTGTGAATTATTACTTTTACTTCTCCCGCTCTTACATCAACTGAATGTTTAGGAAGCCTCAGATCGGAATAGTTAATAGTTACAGGCAGAATGGGAATTGCGGCATCAATTGCGAAATGGAAAGCTCCTTTCTTAAATGGGAGCAGTCCGGTTCCATTGTGCCGGGTGCCTTCGGAAAAGAAAGCAATGCATTTTCCGTTTGATATTCTTTTTTTTACTTCCTGAATGCTTTTAATCGCCAGAGCGGGATTTTTTCTGTCTATCGCAATATTGCCCATTCTTCTGCAGATAAATCCGAATACAGGTATTTTCAGCAGCTCAATTTTCATTATCCATCTGAAATCAAATTTAAGAGCAAGATAAAGTATGTTCGGATCAAGATTGCTTCTGTGATTTGCAACAACAATATATGACTGTCCCGGAATAATGTTATCGTTACCTTCCGTCTGTATTTTCAGACCAATGAGTGAGGAAATGATAACATTGTAAATGTAAACTGCTTTGCCCGTGAATTTTTCTCCTACAGTCAGAGCTGATATGAAAATATAGGCGCCGAGCAGGACAAGACATACCGCCATGACAGGGACTGCAAATAAAATCATATATAATCTATAGAAAAATAAGGAAATTGATTTCATAAACACCCCGTTTGCAATATGCTTTCTGTTATGTATCACATAACAATAAAAATTACAAACACTAAATGGAAAAGAAATTATTTTTTTGCCCTGACAGGCTTTTCACTCTCCCTGAATATTTTTGAAAATATTATTTTAATTAAAGTTTTGATGTCATTTTCAATCAGATAAAATCCCGGAAGCAGTATCAGAACCAGAACAGTTGAAAATAAAAGTCCGTATGACAATGCAACCGCCGCCGGGAGTACCATTGGATCGGAACCTCCAAGTCCGATTGTTGCCGGGAAAAGTCCTCCGAATGTGGTGATGGTTGTCAGCAAAATCGGACGCAGCCGTGTTACGGCACCTTTGCTTACAACTTCCCTGAGAGGAAGACTGTTTTTTTCCAGACTGTTTTTAATTTTCTGCTGATTTATATATTCTACCATTACGAGGGCGTCATTTACTACAACGCCTGACAGACCGATCGCGCCCATGAATCCCATAAAGCTCATCGGCATTCCATTGAAAAAGAAAGCGAAAATGACGCCTATCATTCCGAACGGTATTGCAAAGATGACGATTACCGGCTGCGAAAGCGATCTGAAAAGAAGAACCAGAAGAACATAAATTCCGCCTATGGCGATAAACAGGGTTCCTGTAAGATTACTCAGGGCCTCGTTTGAAACTTCAGCGGCGCCTGCAGTAATGACTTTAAATCCGGGATACTGCTGTGAAATATTTTTATATTTATCATCAAGAATTTTGAAAAGTTCATTTGCCTTGATGTCCTTCGAGTCAAAAGATGCATAAATTCTTGTAGTTCTTTTCCCGTTGAATCTTTTAATTTCAGTCTGCGCCTGTCCCGGTACGACATTCACCATGTTTTTAATTGAAATCAGATCTCCGGTTTTTGAGGGAAGCATGAGAAGATTCAGTGTTTCTACGCGTCTCCGGTATTTGTCATCAAGCATCATGCGGTACGGAATCATTTCATCCGCTGTCTGAACTTCCGTGCAGACAAGACCGCCGTATGCGATACGTGTTATTTCGGCTATGTTTTCAGCTGAAAGACCGTGACGGGCAATCATTTCATGATTCGGAATTATTTTAATCTCATCCTTCGTAACTTTGTCGCTTCTTATTATGTCCTGGGAACCTTTCATGGCTTTCAGGTCGCTGTAGATTAAATCGGTAATCTCGCGTCTGATTTTATCATCATTTCCGGAAACCTGAATGCTTACACTGTTATCAAGGTTTGGTCCGCCGTCAGATTTCTCAAAACGGATATCCTTGAATATGCCTTTGCTCTGAAGGTGATCCCGGATATCATTGATTATGGTGTCAGATTTTATTGTCCTTTTCGATTCAGGTGTAAGAAACAGCTGGAAATTAATATGCTCCGGTTTACCGCTTCCTCCAATAATTGCGACAAGTGAACGTAATGTCCGGCTGTCATATTTCCCTGTTATGTAATTTTCAGTTTCTTCCGAGACATCGGAAGTGTGAAGCAGGGATGCCATGTCCGATACATCAACATTTACATCAATTATGTTGGCTTCAACTGCCGGAAACATTTCAAACTTCATTTTCTTGGATACCAGCAATCCGGCTGCGAATACTACACTTATAAAAACAAACATCAGAAGATATCTTGTAATGCGGCCTGTGGAGAAATTAAGATAGGCCGAGTATATGTTCTGTATTACAATCATGTATTTTTTTTCTTTAAGCTGCTCATCCTCCTTATAGAAGAAATGAAAAATAACGGACATAAGAACCGCACCGGATAATGTCGCAATAGCAGCCGGTGATCCGGCAAGCCCGAAATATCTGCCGCCGAAATAGGATAGAAGACCGCCGATTACGAAACCGATTAGAATTTTCTGGAATTTGGTGAGACGGTGTGTTGTATGCGTCGGGAGAATGAACATTGATTCTATAAGCGACCCGATCAGCAGCAGGGATATGATTATGGGTATTTCCTTGATGTAGGAACCGATTACTCCTTTCATGAAATAGAGGGGAATAAAAGCCACTACAGTTGTAAGTACTGTCGTTAATACCGCAAACCCCACTTCAAGGGTGGCATGTGATGAATCTTCACTGCCGGTTTCGCCTTTCAGCCTGTGTCTGTATATGTTTTCTGATATTACAATCGCATCATCTACCAGCATTCCGAGAACAATAATTATTCCAAGAAGAGAAACGCTGTTGATTGTTACGCCGAAAGCCGGAAGGAACATGAGTCCGAAGCAAATTGAAAACGGAATTCCGAGAACCGTCCAGAGCGCGTTCTTGAAACTTAAAAAAACAAACAGGATTATTGTTACGAGAAGAAGTCCTGAAAGGGCATTGTTCTGTACGATTTTTAATCTGGATTTTGTCGATTCGGAGTTGTCCATCAGCATGGTGATTTTAACATCATTGCTTCCTATTTCCTTTTCATATGCCGCAGTCGTTTCCTTTACGTTTTCAACGGTTTTTACAATATCTGAATCTCCCTTTTTATACACAAAAAGTACAATACCGCGGTTTCCGTCGAAACGCAGGATTGTATTTTCCTCCTCAAAAGAATCATAAACATCGGCAACATCAGCCAGTATTACCTGATTGCCGCTCATGTTGCTGCGCAGAATGATGTTTTTAACATCAAGAAGATTGCTGAATTTTGAAAGTGTTATGATGTTTTTTTCAGAAGTGAATGATTTGATCGAGCCTGAAGTGATCTGTATGTTATGCTGCTTAATAGCCGTAAGTATATCCTGAAAAGTGATGTACATGGAATTCATTTTTTCGAGATTAACTTTTATGTGTATTTCACGCTGTCTGAGTCCCCAGTTGTCAACTTTTGAAATACCTGAAGTTTCAAGCAGTCTTTCCCTTAGTTCTTTGGTTCTTTTCTGGAGGTCATTCCTGGAAAGATTTTTCGACTGTATGCCGATTGTGATAATCGGCATGTTTTTAGCTTTCCATTCCTCCATTTTCGGGCGTTCTTTCATTTCATTCGGAAAATCGGAGATGTTGTCAATGTTGCGTCTGATATCCTCCTTGACTTTGTCGAAACTGTCGAGGTTGTCATCAAATTCGATGAAAAAATTCACGTAATTTTCGTAGCAGTTGGTACTGTATCTTTTTATGCCGTCTACATCCTTTATTGCCTTTTCAATCGGAATCGCCACATTCAGTTCGACATCTTCCGGAGATGCGCCAGGATAAACTGCGGAGATAGAACAGCCGGGTTCCTCGACATCGGGATAACCTTCACGCTGAATGCTTGCATACATGAAAAAACCGGCAAGCAGGATAAACACTGTGAAAACATTCACTATGAGAGGATTTTTTATAAAGTATTTAATTATTTTATTCATGAGGTCTCCGGTAAAATTGAATAGTTATAAAACACATCACTTCAGCATAAATGTCACTATTTTTTCAAATAAAAAAGTAAAAATAATTCATTGTCTGCTGTGTTTCAGAAAAAATTAATAAAAAAAAAGAGGCTGAAAGCCTCTTTTTTTTTGTCACAATGATATGTGTTCTTTATCGGGAGTGACGAGACTCGAACTCGCGGCCCCCTGCGTGACAGGCAGGTGCTCTAACCAACTGAGCTACACCCCCATAAAGTCATTTTTTAATAGTAAACATACAGAATGGAATCTGCGGGAGTGACGAGACTCGAACTCGCGGCCCCCTGCGTGACAGGCAGGTGCTCTAACCAACTGAGCTACACCCCCGTTTACTACGAGATAGATAATTCCCTGAAACAGTGTTTTCTGTCAATAAAAAAAGATTAATTTTAATAAAAAGATTCCGGTCATTTCTGAATACGGCTGCGTAGTTAAATCTGAAGCCCCGTCCGTCCGTCTTAATCGTTATAAAATTAAAAATTATTTATTGCAAATTCCGTAATTATCTGCTAAAAAAATCCAGGAGGATTTTATGTCACAGATTTTATCACAGAAAATTCTTGAGGAAATCCGTTCTGAAATAGAAAAGAAAAATCTTGCCTATAACGGACAGTCAGTCGTTCATTCCGACGAGTTTGTGAAATATGCAAGCAGCAGTATGGGAATTTCACCGGAGACCGTTAAAAGCGGTATCAGAATGCTGCTTGAAGCTCATATGATACTCAAGATTGAAATCTCCGCAGAAAATGAATATAACAATATTGATAAAGTATCAGGATATGTAGTCGCTGATCTTACTATTGTAAGAAATCTTACCGAAGTTTTCAGGGAAATTCTGGTAAAAATATATGCAAAGGAGCATAACAAGCAGCTTGGAGCAGCTCAGATTATAAAGGAAATATTTCCCAACATGAACAGTCTGAAACATTCGGAACTGGGGCAGGTTGCCAACAAAGCTATAATACTGAATGAATATGAAGGAATGCTTGAGCGGAACTGGAAGGATTATTCAAAAAAGACACAGGAGACCAAACTTGCGCATCTTGCAGCGGAAATAGGAATGGAATTTATTCCTACTGTCGAAGGTGTGGAAATAGTTGAACTGCCGGTTAAAAAATCAAATGATGAAGCAGATGAATCCGCGGCCGGAGAAGAAGGTGAAAAATTCCAGCGTGCGGTAGACAGCGAAAAATATAATGAATTTTCGGCAAAAAATCAGAAATATCCGCTTCAGAGAATTCTGAAAATCTACGGATCTGATTTCTTTTTCAGGTCAAATTTGAGAAAATATGAATTTAAATACCTTAAAAAAATAATTGATGACAACCAGATTGACAGAAAAAAAGATCTGGAAATGCTTCGAGACATGCTTAAAAAAGTCAAAGATAATGAAAGCAGGGATTCCCGACTGGAAAGCTACAGGAACGATATCTCTGAGCTTGAAAAGGCGGTTGTTCATGCAATTTATTTTTCTGTCTGATAACCCGTCCTGAACCGGTTTTTTATCAGTTCTATTCTCCTGTTTATGGATGGGTGACTGTGAAAAATAAATTCAATTATACTGTTCGGATTTCTGTCGGCAAGGTTAATCTCTGCAAGCTTATTCATTGCATCTATAAATATCTCAGGCTGTCCTGTAGTTTCAGCCGCAAAAATGTCCGCTTCTCTTTCAAAATGCCTTGATATGGAGTTCGTTACAGGCATTATGATGAAACTGAATACTGACAGGAAAAAAAACAGTACTGGGATCATTCTGATTTCGTGATACTCAAAATACCCCATTTTTTCAAGGGCAAATCCATATCCCAGATTACACAGATAAAATGAGCTGAAAATAACAACTGCACTGATGAGAATGTTTTTAATGATGTGCCTGCCTTTGAAATGACCGAGTTCATGCGCGAAAATAATTTCTATCTCTGCCGGTGTGAAATTTTCTATCAGTGTATCACTGAGAATTATACGGCGTGTTTTACCGAAGCCGGTAAATGCCGCATTGGCCTTTTTTGTGTTTTTGCTCAGGTTGAAAGAATATATATTCTGAAATTTCAGATTAAATTTCCTTGTCAGTGTTTTAATCCGGTTGTTGATTTCATCATTGTCAACCGGTGTGAATTTGTAAAATACGGGCATGATCAGTACAGGCGCGATTCTCGCGAGAAGAACGGAAAAAAGAAATACGGCTATTCCGAAAAAAATCCACCAGTACTGACCTGTTACTTTCAGAAAAAAGTAGAACAGCAGTCCAAGCGGAAGTGATATGGCGGCGGAAAGCAGAAGCCCTTTCAGCTGCTCAAGTTTCCATTCACTGTAGGACTGATTGGAAAGTTTAAAGTCGTGTTCAATGATGAAGCCGCTGTAATATGAAAGTGCGGTACCCAGAAGCGAAAAGCAGCCGCCGAAAATTATCATGAAAGCAAGAAACTGCAGGTATTCATTATAGATCCGGTATTGAATTTTATAGGCAATTATTTCAGAAATCGGAGAAAATGCGAAAATCAGCAGAAGAATGAAATTCAGGGCAATCTCTGCAAATGTAATCCTGTTTTTAATAGAACTGTATATAATTGATGACTGATTTCTGTCCATGATGATTCTCCGTGTTATTGGCTTCCTCCGGTAAATGACCGGATGATTAACTGCATGTAAAGATTTATAAAAACGTTACAGGTGTCAAGCTAATTTAAACCTCACTGTCCAAACACGGAGAATAGACATTTTAATCATTGCATTTTGCCAGTCCTTTCTGGTAGTCCTGAAAATTGATTTTTTTAGAATAACATTCATCAGCCATATATGTAATCAGCTGTATGAAAACATCCGCTGTGATATAACCCGGAATTTTTGTAACAGGTTCCCCTGCCTTGTCAATAAACAGCAGGGTCGGAAGACCGGTAACCTGAAACGCGGTTGAAAACTCATGAGTAGTATAGGTCTTTCCTTTGTATTTTATTTTTTCCTCCGCTTCGGTGTCAATACGTATCATTATGAAATCAGATTTCAGTTTCTCAAGTACTTTCGGTTCCATAAACACTTCTTCTTCCATTTTTACGCACCAGGTGCACCAGTCTGCATAGAAATCCACGATAACCGGTTTTTTCTGGTCAGCCGCCGCTTTAATTCCTTCATTGAAGCTGTACCATCTGATTTTTCCTTTTGCTTCTGCAGGAGCTTCAGTTTTACTGCAGAATGTAACTCCAAGAACGCTTATTATTAATGTACTCAGTATTATTTTTTTCATTTTTTTTCCTTTTTGTTAAGAAGTTTCATTGAAACACTTTAACTTTTTTATTATGCTTTTACTTTCCTCTCCTTCAAGAAGTGACCTTGATGCAAGTATTTCAACGGCATAATAAAGACCATCCTTGTCCGGATTGTCATAATTGACTCCGGCGCTTTTAAATATATCCTTAAGATATTCTTCGGCTTTTGCTTTCCGCTCGAATTCAGGATAATTATCAAAAAGACCTGTGTTTAAGT
>JAFGJZ010000022.1 GCA_016928815.1 Spirochaetota bacterium | reverse complement strand
TTTTTTAAAACTGAACAAAGAACAGGTATGTTTATTATTAAAGAAAAATCCTGAGGTTTTAAATAATCTCATTCAAAAAACTTGACTTGTATGACGTAAACCGTTATTTTCTAATAATAAACTTATGTTCATTATTGGGGAAAATGCAGATATTAAAAAAAGAAGTTAAAGATGCAATAATCCGCGAAGGGAAGAAAGAATTTCTGGCTCATGGATTTAAAAACTCGGCATTAAGACAAATAGCCGGAAAAGCCGGTATTTCCGCCGGGAATTTATATAAATATTTTAAAAGCAAGGATGATCTTTTCATGACTGTTGTTCAGCCTGCAATTGATACCATTAAAAAAATGGCTGATCATGAAATAGTGCAGATGGATTCCATACAGGAGGAAATCATTGCCATGTTTATTGAAAACTATTCCGAGGAAATAATTTCCGCATTTCTTGTTCATAGGGATGAATTCCTTTTGGTACTTAATTACAGTGAAGGATCAAAACATGAAAACGTTAAAAATGAAATCACTGAATATTTTATACGTCATATTCTGGATCATTTCAAAGCTGAAAATATAAAAATGGATGACTGTGATTTCAAATATATCCCTGAAGCATATGCCGTTTCAACAATTGAAGGTTTCATTTCAATTCTTAACAAGAATGATTCAAAAGAGATCATTGCTGCAAATCTTAAAATGTATTTCGGTTTTATTTTATCGGAGTTTATGGTTATTATTGAAAAATTAAGAGGTGTAAAATGAGTTCAATAGTGAAATATTTTATTACTCATCATAAAGTAACAAATATGATAATTCTGCTTCTTTTCCTGACAGGAGTTTTTTCGCTTCTGAATCTCCGGCGTGAACAGTTTCCTTCCATAAGTTTTGACTGGATGCAGGTTAAGACCATTTATCCCGGAGCTTCTCCTGAAGATGTTGAGCTTCATGTTACCGGGAAGATAGAAGAACGTCTGCTTGAAGTTGAAAATATTAAAAAAATAACAAGCATGAGTATGGAGAATGTCTCAATAATAAACGTTGAAATTGACGGTGAGTCTGGAGATCCTGCTAAAACAAAGCAGGACATATACGATGCTGTAGCAAGAGTATCCGAACTGCCGGCAGTTATAACTGAAAGGCCCGTTGTTGAAGAGGTAAAAGTTTCAAATCTTCCTGTTCTGGAACTTTCAATTTCGGGAAATGCAGGTGAACTTGAACTAAGGAAGTACGCAAGAGCGCTTGAAGATCAGTTCCGTGAGGTTCCTGGAGTATCGAGAATTGAAAAAATAGGCTACCGCAAACGTGAATTGAAGATTGAAGCTTCTGCAGAAAAGATCAAGGAAAATAAAATTTCAATTTTTGAAATAATGAATGCAATACGTTCCCGTAATGTACGACAATCCGGCGGAACGCTTGAAAGTTATGTTTCTGAGAAAAAAATCGTCACTCTTTCGGAATTTACAGATCTGAATGAAGTGAAGAATGTCATTGTAAGATCAAATCCGGAAGGGTACAATGTAAAGGTTTCCGATCTTGCGAGGATAACTGACGGATTTGAAGATGCTGATGTCATTTACAGGGGCAATGCCAGACCGTCTATCGGCATGGTTGTAATTTCGCAGGAAAACGCTGATATTGTAAAGATATCGGAAAATCTGAATGCTGTAATAGAAAAAATGAGAAAATCCCTACCGCAGGGAATAAATATTGATTTAATTACGGATTATTCCATTTTCACCAGAACCATGCTTAAAATGATGGTTACAAACGGAATTATGGGCTTCATGCTCGTTCTTCTGATACTGTCGCTGTTTCTCGATTTTAAAAGTTCATTCTGGTGCGCTTACGGTATCCCGTTTTCAATTATTACATCGTTCGCTTTTTTCAAACTTTTTAATCTTCAGATAAATGTAATCACTCTTGCTGCAATGATTCTCATGCTGGGAATTCTGGTTGATGATGCCATTGTTGTTACGGAGAAAATTTTTTCAAACCGTCAGAACGGAATGAACGGAGAGGATGCGGGAACAGATGCCGTTAAAAAAATGTTTGCACCTGTTTTTGCTTCTGTGAGTACTACCATGCTTGCTTTTTTCCCTCTTCTTTTCATAAGGGGAGTTATAGGACGTTTTACAAGCGACATACCTGTAGTTGTAATTCTTCTGCTTTCCATTTCATTTATTGATGCGGTAATTTTCATGCCGGTTCATCTGAAGAATGTAAATGTCGTTAAAACTGCAAAAAGTTTTAAACATGCTGTTGTCGACAGAATAATCAGCTACTACGGATTGCTGATCAGGAAATTACTGAAGCGGAAGTATGCCGTCATGCTGGGATATGTTGTAATATTGCTGTCGCTGTTCTTTGTGTCTGCAAGATTCATGCGATTCATGCTGGATGAGGATATTGACCCTGATTATTTCAATATTGTAATTGAAACTCCAGACGGGACTCCTTTAAAAAAGACGGTAGACTCTCTTCCTGTTGTTGAAGACTTTGTAAATAAAACCCTGCCGGCTTCGCAGGTACAGGGAATTACGACCCAGGCAGGTCATCATGATACCGATTTTTACGGTTCATCGTCCGGTTTTTACAGTAACTGGGCGCTGATATCCGTGTATCTGAAACCTTCGGCTGAAAGAAATGTCACATCCGAGGAGATGATGGAAATGCTGAAGCCCGGACTTGAAAAAATCCGTGTTGAAAACAGTTTCCAGAAGCTGCAGATATCGATCATAGCCGGTCTTCCTGTCGGACGTCCGGTGGACATAACGTTTGTAGGCGATAATAATGATTTAAGAAAAAAATATGAGAAGGAGCTTGTTTCATATCTTCAGTCCATTGACGGTGTTGAAAGGATTGAAAGTACCGATGTCAGGGGGAAGGATGAGCTTGTACTTAAACTGGATTACGGAAAATTAGCCCAGGTCGGGCTGACCTCGATGGATGTAGCCCAGGCTGTGCGCGCCGCATTCGAAGGAACTGTGATTACTTCCGTAAAAAAAGACGGGGAAAATATTGATTTCCGCGTACGTTTTGATGAGGGTTATAAATTCCGTGAGAATAACATACTGAACATTCCCGTAACGAATGCATACGGACAGATGATTGACATCCGGCATTTTGCCAGTCTGATATCAGCTGAAGGTAATTCGTCGATCAGGCATTACAACGGCAAAAGATCGGTAAATGTAAGTGCTGACGTTGATACAAAGAAGATCACATCCGGTGAGGTTAATGCTCTTGTTAAAAAGAAGTTTTCTTCTGAAATGGATTCCAATCCTGAAATCAGAATGGTTGTCGGGGGTCAGCAGGCTGAGTCTGAAATGAGCATGAAAAGCTTTTTCATGGCGGGGATTGTTGTTCTTGTTTCAATTTATTTCATTCTTGTAATGGTTTTCGATTCCTATTTTCAGCCGCTGATGATCATGTCTATTGTTCCTTTTGCAGTTGCAGCCACATTCATGACTCTCATTCTGCATGACCGTCCGCTTATCATGATTTCACTTCTCGGTATGCTGGGACTTATCGGAGTTGTCGTTAATGATACGATAGTAATGATAGACAGTCTGAATGAAAAATGCAGGGCGGAAGGGTTTACGGTAGATGTAATGGCTGAAGCGGCTTCTCAGCGGTTCCGGCCGGTAATTCTGACGACTATGACGACTTTTGCGGGATTGATACCGACCGCATACGGTTTCGGCGGGGACATTCCGTCCATTCGTCCAATGGTTCTGGTAATGGCCTGGGGTCTGATATTCTGTTCAGCTGTAACTCTCGGATTCACTCCGGTTCTTTATTCAATTGTTTCCGGTAAAAAGAAAGCTGCTCTAAAAATAACTAAAAGCAAAAAACTCAAAGCCTGAAAATTAAATCAGCATTACAGATAATACTGTAATGCTGATTTAAAAATAATTATGAGGTTTTGTCCTCTGTCTTCAATTTAATTTCAGTCGCTGCTGAATGTAACAGGGCAAAAAGTTATAATATTAAAGTGAAACAAAATTTTATATGATACGTATTGCAAACTTCGGACAGGTAGGGACACAGTAACCGCATAGAATACATTTATCTGTATTTACAGATGCTTTCCCGTAGGCAATGGTAATTGCACCCTGTTCACACGTTTCAGCACACAGGGAACACCCGATGCAGAGCGGCTGGAAGATTAACAGTTTTTTTGTTACTTCAGCTAGTTCCTGCTTGAGTGATTCAGATACTTTTTCTCCCGAAAATATTTTCAGGTTCATTTCCAGTTCCTTATGTGTAGCTATGCCGAGTGCAACCGCATCAATCAGCTTGTGTCTGTTTATCCACTGTAATGCTTTTTCAGCCTCTTTCCCCAGATAGCCGCCGCCAAGAGGTTTCATGGCATATATTTTTGCTCCGCGTATTTTTGCTTTTTTAATGGCAGTTTCCTGATCCTTAAGTGTTCCGTCAGTCAGACCTGTTCCCTTCATGTTAAACATGAGATGGTACCAGTCGAATATCTCATTTCCGGTAATTTCCAGGGCAAACTTTGTAGAATGTGTTGAAATACCGATTTCTCCGATAACTCCTTTGTGCTTTGCATCAATGACAGCCTGCAATGCCTCACTGCGTTCGTAAAAATCCTCATTCGAGCGCACTGCATGCAGTAAAAAAAGATCGATATATTCAAGATTCATTGCAGATAAAGCCTCATCGATTGCTGCACTCATCATCTCATAGGTTTTTGCTGTTGATTTTGTCGAAATGACAAGCTCTTTGCGGTCAATTTTCGATTTATCCAGTGCATCCTTCACATGAGGATAAGAACCATACATCTGTGCTGTATCGATCCAGCGCAGCCCCTGTGCCAGTGCGGCTGAAATAATATCTCCGCCTTCTTCTGCGGTCATGTTCCGCTGTATTGGCGCCATTGTTAATGTGCCGAAGATAAGTTTGGGTATTTTTTTTCTGTTGCAAATAACGGTTTCAATTGCCATAAAGTCTCTCCCATTTAAGTTTAATGAAAGTTAATATAACTTCAACAGTCAGGCAGATTCCGGAAAAGAATCAGCAGCTCCTCTGATCTGAATGTTCTGCTATCATTGCTTTTTAAGTATCCGGATAAAATTAATTATTAATTGCATCATTAAAAATTTTTGCAATCAATATTTTCTGAGAGGTTTCAATTTAATTAAGCATTCGGATTTTTTATACCGGTTAATCCGGCAATGTAATTTAAAAATTACATGATGCACTTTATATTAAGGCCGGCTGGTAGAAATAAAAGAACACAGTTGTCGGATGAAAAAGTTTTTTAAAAATGATCCTTATTAAATAGGCTGGTAATTGTACCTGCAGAGCACTTAAAGGATTTTTGCCAATCCCTTAAGTGCTGCTGATTCTGTTTTATTTTATTACAAATATCCATGTATATTCATTGAATTTCGCAAGTTCAACATCACCTTCACAACCATTTGTATCGCGGGCAGTTGCTTTAAAATGATAGTTGCCTGAAGCAACATTTGCTGTTTGCTGCATTTTTGAATTCACAACAAAAGTTTTTTTATCCGGGCCTTCTGCTGCAACAGTGATTGTTCGATCTGTCTGATTATCAATGATAAGTACCGGTTTGGATGAAGTTGTTTTTTTTACTTTAAACGGGCCGTTTGGTCCTTTTCCGAAATCCATATTAATCAGTTTGGCAATAACTTTGACATCATTAAGAGTTACGTTGGTTTTTTTTAAACTTTTGCAGCTTCCAAGTGAAAGTAAAATTGAAGAAATTAAAACAATAAGGCTGATTTTTTTTAACATAGGTGCCATCCCTTTTATTTATTTTGTTTGAATAATTTAAATTGATTTTAAAAAAATCAATCAATATTTTTAAATTAAAGCTTCTTCCGGTTTGAAAACATGCAAAACGATTAAAAAACAACTCTGTATAATGTGTTCAATTTTAATAGAGCTTAAATCAGCACTTCATTCAGAAAAGTAACTTTACTGTCTTTACCTTCGTAATACTTCAGCATTTCATTAATTTTATTTTTATTCCAGCCTGTATTGCAATCTGCCAGAACAGTAACTTCATAATCAGCTTTGCATAAGTTGTAAATTCCTTCCGATAAGGAAATTATTTTCAGCTTCATGCTTTTTTAGAATTGACTTTCAGCTGAATATAAATAAATATTATACTCGACAGAGCGGAATAATATTTATTTTTCAGGGGCAGGTATGAAAGCATCGCATCCTTTTCAGCTGAAAGGAAAAAACAGCAGATTTATTCACTCCACATTGTGGATGAATGAAAAGAATGTGTCAAAGACGGCTGTACTATTGCCCGGATTTGAATACGGCTGCGAAGCTCCGGTATTTTATTTTCTCAGGCTTCTTCTTGCTGAAAAAGGATATAATGTTCTGACAGTTGACTGCCGGTATAATGAAAACTTTCATTATCTTCAAATGAGCGGGACTGACAGGCTGCTCTATTTTAATGAAGAACAGACACTCATTGCCGAACAGCTTGCTTCTGTTTTGAACTATGAGGAATATGTTTTTGCGGCAAAGTCCGAGGGTACTTCGGCGCTGATCGAAATGATTTTTTCAGGCATCATTTCCGGAATTATTGAAAAGAGCCGGTTAATATGGATGACCCCTGCTCAAAGAAATGCCGAAATTGTCGAATATATCAGGGAAAGTTTTCAGCCGTCACTTTATATTGCCTGTGAAAATGACGGTTTTTTCAATGCTGAACTTATTGAAAGTCTTTATGATCATTCAGGTACGGAGTGTATGATTGTGCCTGAAGCCGATGTTTTATTCGGGAAAAAAGATGATACGACTGCATCCATAGATAACGTTAAAAGTGTCTTAAGTTTTATTGACAGTAATTTCTGATTCAAAAAAAATTCAGGGAGATTTAAATGAAAAAATCAATAATTGTATTCTGTTTGCTGGCAGCGGCTGTTCTGTTTTCACAGTTTCTTCTGGTGGCAGCCTCCGGTTCATCCGCAGTTCTTGACGGCATTTATGCAACTTCCGTTTCCGGAAATAACGGTGCATATAACCTGATTGACGGAAATGAAAAAACTTCATGGGTTCTTATGCCGGGTGCAGGAGTGGACGAAGGTGTAATGTTTAACTTTGCGGATTTCAATTTTATCAGAAGCCTGAAAATTTCGGCGCCGGCCGGTAAAATCAGTTCGTTTGAAATTTATGTGAATGGAAGCATCTGCATTTATGATGCAAAATCCGGTTCAGATATTGTCATTAACCGGAATGTTAAAACACTATACATTAAAATTAATAAAGCTGCATCAGGAACCCTGTCCCTGAATGAAATTTATCTTTATGACAAAACGGGCGGTTTAATCAGCTGCCAGGCTCCTGAAGTGCTCAATGGACGGATTGAAGGAAGTTCGGTTTTGGATCCCGAAGAGGCATATAATTATGATTTCCTTTTCGATTCAAAGCGTGAATTCGGCTGGGCTGACGGGAATACAAAACTTTCCGGAGAGAATGAATTTATTAAATTTCACTTTGATAAAAAGGTTAACATTGTCAGAATAAAAATCTGGAACGGTTATCACAGGTCAAAAACACATTTTGATAAAAATGAAGCTGTACAGACTTTTACTTTTTCCGATTCAAAAAATTCAGGACGGTACAGTCTCAGCAGCAGTTTTGTTCCGCAGGAAGTTGATTTTGGAAAGGTTTTTTCCGGCAAAGATTTTACTTTTACGGTAAATTCGGTCCGTAAGGGAAGTGCTTACAAGGATCTTGTAATCAGTGAGCTTCTGTTTTATGACGGGAAAAAATGGTTCATAATGGCAACCGGGAAACCTGAGCAGAGAAAAAATTCCGTAATCAGCCGCAGCAGGTCTGGTGTGCTGAATGATTTTCTTGACAAAAGAAAAACATTCAGTGTCAATTCATCAGGAAGAATTCTCGAACAATCACTGATTCTCAGATCTAACGGCAGTTTCGTCGTATATAAAAAAGATGTTACGGATTCAAGCAGTAAAAACGTAATCGGCGACGGAAACTGGCAGATTGTAAAGAACAGCAGTGCTTCAGCTGAAGTGAAAATTTTCGGACGTATGCGGAAAATTATAGAAACATCGAGAGAAGTTGAAGTTGATGAAGATGAATATGATCCTTATGGCGGTAAGAGAACTTCAATGATGACTGTAAAGAATTCTTCAGATGAGGAAGTTATTTTCAGTGATGTGCTTGATATTACACAGAATTCAGTTATAAGCCGTAAAAAAATTATAGAACCAATGAAATTCTAATTTTATTTGAACCGGTTAAATTCTAATAAAACATCGGGGAAAATGCCGGGCATGGAAATTATTTTTTCCATGCTTGCCGGTATTCTTGTTCTCATTTCTGCAGCCGGAAAATTGATGATTTCACTCCGCACTGATTATGCAGACGGATGGGATGCATATTTTTATCTGGTTCAGGTAAAATCTCTTGCCGAAACAGGAACGATGCATTCACCGGATATTTCTCCAGTATATGCATTCATTCTGGGATTTTATTTTACCGTCAGGGATTATGTTCTTGCCTATAAAACGGCGTCAGCAGTGATCGGAGGTCTGTTTTCTCTTTCCCTTTATTTTCTGGCACAGTCATTATTAAAATATTCTTTTCCGGAAAAAAAAAGAATCCATGTACTGGCGGTTTCAATTACAGTTCTGGCTTTTTCCGTTTTCAGCCTGTCTTTAATTTTTGTAAATTCACAGTTTCCGAAAAACATGTTGGGATTTATGTTTTTCAATTTTTTTCTTGTCTTCTTTTTTAAAGCAATTCCGCAATTTAAAACCGGAAAATTTAAATCGTGCATGGCAAATATTCTGCTTTGTCTGCTTTTCGGCTGCGCTGCTTTTATAACCCACAGGTTTTCAGCCGGACTCTCAGTTATGGTTCTGCTTTATGCCGCAGCAGTCTATCTTCTGAAAAACAGAACTTTCAGCAGGATCGCCGGAAGAAAAATTATAATTAAAATTCCAGGAACAAAGGAATTTCATGCATCATTGCTGTTTCTTTTTTTCATGTCGCTGACGGCGGGTCTGGCCGGTTTTTCAATACTGTCGTTTTATTCCCCTGGTGTGTTTCATATCACTGATCTTTCACGCTTCAGAAATGTTTTTCAGCCGGCATTTCAGATTACACCTCTGGGTTTCATGAATATACTGGGATCAGGCAAGTTTCCGTTTATCTGGAAGCTTGAACTTACTGCGGTTTATTTTTTGCTGTTTGTCATACTCGCTGCTTTTATAACAGTGATGATATTCCGTACCGCATCCGCTTTCAGAAGAAATGAGGCTGCTTGTAAAAATTTTAACCCGGCGGCGCTTTCAGGCCTTCTGATGTTCTTTATACTATTTGTTTTTCCTTTTTTTAAAATGGATGCTATGGGTCCGGGTTACAGATTTTACGCTGCATTTCTGGTATTTTCTCCGCTGCTGTTCGTTTTCATTCCCGGGAGAATTTTAAAAAGCAGACTGATTTTTATTCTGCCGGTTTCATTCACATTGCTTTCTTTTTTTTCCGCAGCAGAATTTGATTTCAGCAGTTTTAATCCGCCATATGAATATTATGAAAAAATAACATTGAAATCCGAAGAAATTCTTGGGAACAGGGACTGTGAGCTGGTAGTAGCGCACAAAGCTCTTGCTGAAATATATACTTTTACTTCAGGCACGGATGCACTTCCATGGAAACCGGAAGCCCGCTTTGATACGGAAAAGGTATGGCGTATCTGTTACGGTGCGGATGATAAAATGATTTCGTTCTATACTGATGCGCATATAGGCGGTGAAATCATGCCTCTTGACGGGAAATATTCCATTGTCCGGGAGGATGTCTGGCGTAAATTTCTTGAAGTATTGAAATATGACAGACCAGACGAATATCTGTCTCTGCAGAACTGGATGAATCCTTATGAAGTTCGTCCTGATTTTATTACAAAAAAGAGAAAATATGAACAATGATTTAAAACCGAAAAAGCGCTCTGCTTTGAGAATTTTCGCCGGAAAACGGCTGTACATTCTGAAAAGATTTATTTTCTGGTATTTTTCAAAATTAAAATTTACCAAAACCCTTTCTGATGAGAAACTGGATTTTCCGGTTTTTTCCCATTCTACACCGCTGTTCAGGGATCTTCAGGGTGTGGAAAATATCATGCAGCAGAATAAAAAAGTCAATCTTGAACTTGCATGCAGACGGATCAGCGGCATTGTGCTGAAACCGGGAGAAACTTTTTCCTATTGGAGACTTATCGGCAAACCGACTAAAAACAAAGGTTATCTGCCGGGTATGTTTCTTTTTTATGGAAAGGTCGGCAGCCGCGTGGGAGGAGGATTATGCCAGCTTTCAAATCTCATTTACTGGACGGCTTTACATACTTCTTTAACTGTGACGGAGCGTTACCGTCACAGCTATGATGTTTTTCCCGATGCCGGCAGAACGCAGCCTTTCGGCAGCGGTGCAACATGCGTGTATAACTACCGTGATCTGATGATTTATAACGGTACAGATTGTGATTTTCAGTTTAATGTCTCCGTTGAGGCTGATAAACTGAGAGGTGAATGGAGAGCATCATTACAGCCTGAGTTCAGCTATGAAGTTTATGAAAAAGCGCATTCGATCACGCATGAACCATGGGGGAAATATGTAAGGCACAATCTCATCTGCAGAAAAAAAATTAATAAAGAAGGATTGACTGTTTCTGATGAATTTGTTGCCGAGAATCATGCACTGATGATGTATGAACCTTACATCGATAATCAGAAAAGTGCCGCTGCGGATTCATCAAGCAGATAAATCAGATTGTCTCCTTTGTGGCTGATTTTTCCAGCCGGCAGTGAAGTATCCAGCTGTTTGATTACATTAAATGCCGGTTCGGATTTATCAAATCCGCTAATAAGAAATATTATATTTTTTGCATTGTTGATTACCGGGAATGTTATGCTGATCCTGTCATGCATTATTTCGTTTTTATAAACATGTACCGCCTGCCTGTCGGTTATTTCAAGAGCCGGGTCATCCGGAAATAAAGATGCAGTATGCCCGTCGCTGCCGAGACCTAAAAGAAGCAGATCAAACGTGTATTCGGAATTTCTATTTTGAAAATAATCTGAAAGAAGCTCCGAATATTTTTCCGCATCTTTTTCAACAGTTGAATTAACAGGAATTGAGTAAATATTCTGAGGAGGAATTTTAATTCCTGAAAGGAGCTCATCGCTTATCATTCTGAAATTGCTGTCTTCATGGGTGCGGATGACATGTCTTTCATCCACCTGAAAAATTTTCGTATTTTTCCACGGGAAATCATGACTGTTTTGCGATAATTTCCTGAATAGATGACGGGGTGTGCTTCCTCCCGACAATGCAACTGAAAAATGCCCATGTGAAATTACC
Source organism: Spirochaetota bacterium (assembly GCA_016928815.1). GTDB lineage: Bacteria > Spirochaetota > UBA4802 > UBA4802 > JAFGJZ01 > JAFGJZ01. The sequence continues at coordinate 19,637 of JAFGJZ010000022.1, read as the reverse complement.
GCTTCGGTGGAAAATTTGTACCAGAGAGCTGCGGCGGTTTCAGCCAGGTCTTCCAGAGAGTGAACAATCATGTATTCTCTATTCATGAGATTACTCCGTATGCCATTTCTGATTTTCATCGCGGAAAATATTCAATGATTCTTCGGGACCCCAGCTTCCTGCCTTATAGTTCGGAAAATTATTTTGAGTGCTCTCCTGAAAATACTTGATGACGGGATCCACAATATCCCACATTGCTTCAATGCTGTCCTGTCTGGCGAATAAAGTAAGATCTCCGTATATTGAATCAATAATCTGTCTTTCATACGACGGTCTGATTGCGGACTTGAATGTATCCCTGTAACTGAATTTCATTTCAGAAATAAAAATTTTATCTCCCTTTCCGGGTTCCTTTATTCCTATTTTCAGAATAATTTCCTCCTCGGGCTGAATTTTAAAAACAAGAAGGTTGGGCTGCATTGCATCACAGCTTCTTCCGAACATTTTCAGGGGAGGCTGGTGAAACTGGACGGCTATTTCAGTAGCCCGTTTTTTAAGTCTTTTTCCCGCACGGAAATAAAAAGGAACTCCGGCCCATCTCCAGGTATCAATAAAAAATCTTCCGCTTACGAAGGTCGGCGTGTTTGAATTTTCTGAAACATTTTTTTCTTTCCTGTATGAGCATACATCCGTGCCGTCAACAGTACCGGAATCATACTGACCGACCGTAAAATACTGAAGATCATCTTCCGTGACGGGACGTATTGCTTTCAGAATTTTAAGTTTTTCGTTTCTGATGGAATCGGCTTCAAAACCGGCCGGAGCTTCCATTGCAATGAGTGAAATCAGCTGCATCATGTGATTTTGTATGATATCTCTGATGATACCCTGTTTTTCATAGAATTCTCCCCGATGTTCAATGCCCAGTGTTTCAGCTGCTGTAATCTGAATGCTGTCAATGTGCTTGTAGTTCCAGATCGGTTCGAAAATGGAATTTGCAAATCTGAAAAAAATGATGTTCTGCACCGTTTCCTTGCCTAGATAGTGGTCCATTCTGTAAATTCTGTTTTCCGGAAAATATTCAGACAGCAGATTGTTCAGACGGATGGCAGATGTCTTGTCTTCACCGAAAGGCTTTTCTATTATAATACGGGACTCCGGATGTTCGGATGCAATTCCGGACTGACCGATGCTGCTGATGATCTGAGGTGAAAGATCAGGAGGAACTGCAAGGTAGAAAATAATTTTAGTGTCTGTGCTGAAAGTTTTCAGAAGTTTTTTCAATCCTGAATAATCTTCAGCTTCCGTAAGTTTCATGCAGTGGTATGACACATGAGTGATGAATTTATCAAGAACTGCAGTATCAGGTTTGTTTTCACAGAAGGACAATACTGCATTGCGGATGAACTGCCTGTATGATTCCCCGGTAAAATCCCTGCGGCCGATCCCTGTAATCGTAAATGAATCAGGCATTATTCCGGAACTGAATATATGAAACATCGCCGGAAATATCTTTCTCTGTGCAAGATCTCCGTAACCTCCGAAAATCAGATAATTGTAGGGAGGAAGAGGCTGGTCATCTTCTTCGAAAGTACATGGTTTAATGAATCTGCTGTTAACAGAGACGGAAGAGTTTTTTGAATGCTGCATGGTTATTCGCCTTTTTTATGAATTTCATGACCGCCGAATTCGTTTCTTAAAGCTGCAAGAACTTTACCGGCGAAAGATTCTTTCTGCCTTGAACGGAATCTCTGCATAAGAGAAAGCGCGATTACCGGAGCCGGTGTCCCTTCTTCGATAGTCTGCATCACCGTCCATCTGCCTTCGCCGGAATCCTCAACATAATCCCTGACTGAAGCGAGATCGCCTTCCTTCTCCAGGGCAAGAGTAAGCAGGTCAAGCAGCCATGATCGGACTACGCTTCCTTTCTGCCAGACTCGCGAAACCTTCATGAGGTCAATTTTGAAATTTTCCGAATTATTCATTATTTCAAAACCTTCCGCGTATGCTTCCATCAGACCGTATTCAATACCGTTATGAATCATTTTGACAAAATGACCTGATCCTGACGGACCTGTGTGAATGTAGCCGTCATCAGGAGCAAGGCTTTTATACAACGGTTCTGTATGTCTGAAAGCATTTTCCGGACCCCCTATCATGAGACAGTATCCTTCCTTAAGCCCCCAGATTCCTCCGCTTGTTCCTGAGTCTATCAATGATATTCCTTTTTCACTGAGAAGTGCCGATCTTGCGACAGTATCCTTGTAATAGGAATTCCCGCCGTCAATAATGATATCATCCGGTTTCATCAGTCCGGCACATTGTCTTATTACTGAGTCTGTGATTTCTCCGGAAGGAACCATTACCCATACAACTGCGGGTCGAGGAAGGTTATCAATAAGTTTTTCAACAGATTCCGCTGCGGAAGCTCCGGCAGCGGTCATTTTTTTTACAGAAAGTGGATCCCTGTCAAATACTGTAACCTTATGTCCGTAATTCAGAAGTCTCTGTACCATATTGCTTCCCATTTTCCCAAGACCAATAAATCCGATTTCCATACATCCTCCGGACACTTTAATTTTATATTATCAGATATTACCGCAATTTGCGGAAAAATCCAGTAAAATTCGGAAAACGGATGCAGTAATTCAGGTTACTTGATCAGATGCTGCCAGGCATAAATGAAAATTAAAAATTTGTTGCAATTTGATCCGGATTATATAAACAGGAAAAGTTGACTATTTATCTGGAAATTGAAAATGCAGAAAATTAAAATTAAAGAAAAAACCATAACTCTTATCACAAACGCCTTAAATGAATCATTTGATCTCCGGATAATGTCCTCCATTGCTCAGGATTTTTTTCCTAATTACGATATTAACAGCAGGATGAACTATCCGCCGAACATACCTGTTCCTGCAAGAGATGCCGCATACAAGATCGCTTCGGACATAAAAAAAAGTGATTTGATTCCGCAGTTTGTATCCCAGCTGATTAAAATTCAATATCATGGAATAATGGGAAGAACATATAATGTAGCCTATCTTCGGCAGATTATAAAGGATTTATATGACGCCGGTCTGATTTATGACAAGGAGCATGAAATTTTCATAGAAGACTCCGAAGTTCAGATTACAAAAAACTGGGGTGTTCTTAAAAACGGCGAGGAAAAGATTTTTACTTTTATCCGGCTGGATATGGTTTCAAATACGAAAATAGTGAGAGACAATAAAAAGGAGCTGGTAGAAAAAACATATTCGGATATTCGTAAAATCGTCCAGACGATTGTTGAGGACGCAAACGGTAGAATATGGGACTGGGAAGGCGACGGCGGACTTTGTACGTTTCTTTTCGGCAACAAGAATCAGGCAGCCGTATCCTGCGCATTGAAAATACTGCATCAGCTGTTTATTTACAATCATTTTAGATGCCGTCTCAACGATTTTGTAAAAATACGCATAGCGGTTGATACGGGTTTGTGTGAATACAGTGACCGCGGAGAGGACATTAAAAAGAATGATACAATCAGGAAACTTGTGGAAATTGAATCAAAACATACAAAGCCTGATTCGGTAACCATTTCAAGATTTATCTATTCTGATCTTGATCAGCGAATTGCAAAGGAATTTACACAGATTGATGTAAATGCATCAAATAAATTATATAATTACAGGATTGAACTGGAGAAATGATGGAAATTCTGATTTTTACCGACAGTGCTGCCGTTAAATCTGTATTTGATCCTCTGACAAAGAAGAAAAATATTTCTGCAGAAATTTATCCCGTTTCCGGTCTTAAAAATACCGTAAGTAAAAAATCTTCCGATATTTACGTGTATTATGACATTTCGTCACTGGATGAGAAGAGCCGTAAAAACGGTATTTCATTTCTTGCAAAACTGCCGAACATAAGATACTCAATAATTGATCCTAAAAACAGTATCACTGATACTGCAGCAGAATTTTTTCTGGGTTGTTCGGATTACCTCGGGAAAAATGTTTTCAAGGAAAAAATTACTCTGAAACGGATTGAAGAAAGTCTTAAATATAAACCTTTTAATATTTTAGAGGATTCCGGCAGTAACGATAAAACAGTAAAAATTAAAAAACCTGAATATGCGAAATTTTCCGGGAACAGCTGGGAAAATATTAAAACAGGCACTGAATACGCATTTGCTTTCCTGTATTTTGAATTTACAAACATCAGTAAACTTACAAAACAGATGGGTGCCGCGGAAGTTGCTGAGCTTCTTGGTTTTTTTCATAATTATCTTGAAAAATCCATTCAGAAATATCAGGGAAAAATCTGGATATGGACAAATACAGGCGGAATTGTGCTTTTCCCTTTTGACGGCAAAAATACAAAAGCAATTGAATCTGCACTTGAACTGTATTTCAATCAGCCTTTGCTGAAATTTGATGACTATTCCAAAAATCTTGATCTTAAACTTGTCATTCATTCGGGTAATACAACATATAATAAACGCGGAGATACCGGAACAATAGTGTCAGATGCCATCAATTCGATATATCATATAGGTCAGAAATTTGCATCCTGCAACTGCATTTATGCTACTGAATCCTATTGCCAGCTGCTGCCTGAAAGTCTGAGAGAATTCTTTAAACTGGAAGGTGAATTTGAAGGCAATAACATATTAAGTCTTAGAAAAAAATAATTTCCGCTTCATTTTAAATATTAAATCAATCTGCTTTATCTGCAGAAAATAAATTATTGCTCGATTTTTTCCGCTTTTTCAGAAACATATTTATCAAATTCATCCTTGGATAATCTGCTTTCATATAAAGGCCATAATGAATTTTTTAGAGTTTCAAGATCGGGAAATTTTGCACCGTCAATTTTGTAAAAACTTGCCATACCGCACACCTTATTCTGCCGAGTTTAGAGTAATTTATTGAAAATAATAATAAATAAATCGTGTTTTAAAAATCAAGATTTATTTTGTCAGAATATGTTTTTTCTTCCGATATTTATTGATATCATATCAGGCAGGCTGAACTGAGGTTTTATGATGGTCTGCATGAAATCCCGGCGGTATTGAGTTTTTACAGGAATTGTGATTCCCTTTTCTTCATCGCGGCTCTTGCTGCCGATTACAAAAACCGGTTTCCCGAATAACAGCGATTTAAGCAGGGTATCTTTATAATCTGCACTTATTATAAGTGAAAGATCTGAATTCTGATAAAATTGAAGTGTTTTCAGAGGGGAGAAATCATGGAAAAAGGTATAAATCTGCTTATGAAGATCAGAGGATTGTTTTCTGGTTCCTGAGGGCATTACAGTGGCGAATTTCAATGTGGAATTTCCTTCCGGTATGTAGAATTCAAATTTCGGATAAGTTACTGATTCGGAATTTTCCGCTGACAGCTTATCCGGATTTACCGGTTTTTGGGCGGTTCCGTTTAATGTTAATGAGTAATTGGCTCCCGGTACGGCTGCAAGCGGCATGAAATATCTAAAGGGATATTTTAAACTTATTTCTATCTCTGCAACAATGATGCAGTATGCAGAACTGATGTTTTCCGAAAATATATTTTTAAAATGAAACTGGCATGTCATTTTAGTAATCATAAAATCTCCGATTTATATTAAATAATATATCTGATAATTTTCGTCAATACGTTTATTATGAATATAAAGATTCCTTAATTTCTGATGGGGCAGAATTATTGAAGGTTTTTTTAAAAACCGGTTAATTATGGATTGACAAGATCTGTAGTTTGGAAATATTCAAATCTTAAGATGAAAGAAATTAAACGTAAAGATTTACTGGACATTACCACACTTTCCCTTGAAGAAATCAGATTAATATGTGATTCGGCAAAATATTTTAAGGAAATATTCACCCGTTCCGTTAAAAAAGTACCGGTTTTAAGGGGGAAAACCGTCGTAACATTATTTTTTGAACCTTCGACACGAACAAGAATCAGTTTTGAACTTGCAGCAAAAAGACTTTCCGCTGATACAATTAATATTGCAGCTACCACTTCAAGTCTTGTAAAAGGAGAATCACTGATTGATACCGTAAATACTCTTGAAGCAATGAACGCTGATTTCATTGTAATGAGGCATCCCGGTTCACTGGCTCCGCATTTTCTCGCCCGTCATTCGAAGGCTTCGGTAATAAACGGCGGTGACGGAAATCACGCGCATCCTACCCAGGCGCTTCTTGATGCATATTCAATAATCGAGCAGAAAGGATCTCTGGAGGGACTGCATATCGGTATTGTAGGAGATATAAAGCATTCACGGGTTGCCCGGAGCGACATTGAGATATTTCAGAAAATGGGAGCGAAAGTAACCCTTATCGGTCCGCCGACTCTTCTGCCGGATGAATTTAAGGTTTACGGATGCGGCATTTCATATGACCTGGACAGGGTTCTGCCTGATCTGGATGTTGTAAACATGCTGAGGATTCAGCGGGAAAGACAGAAAGGCTCTCACTTCCCTTCGATAAGGGAATATGCAAAATATTTTTCACTTACCAGGAACCGGCTTAAAAACTGTAAAAGCGATATTGTAGTAATGCATCCCGGGCCGATGAACCGCGGTATTGAAATTGATGACTATGTTGCAGATTGCGAAAATGCCATTATTAATCAGCAGGTGACGAACGGAATTGCAGTAAGAATGTCTGTTTTTTATCTGCTTTCAGGCGGAACACCGCTGGAAGGAGTTGAACCAGTAGAATGAGTATTCTTATTAAAAACGGAACGGTCATAGATCCAAAATCAGGGATGGAGGAAAAAACCGATATTTATATCGAAAATTCCATTATCCTGAAAATCGGAAAAAATCTCAATATAAAAGCTGCGAAAATCATTGATGCTGAACATAAACTTGTTGTTCCGGGTCTGATTGATATTCATGTCCACTTCCGCGAGCCGGGACAGGAAGGCAAAGAAACCATTCTCGGCGGATCGATTGTTGCTGCAAAAAGCGGGTTTACGTCAGTGTGCACGATGGCAAACACGACGCCGCCGATTGACAACCAGGCATTGGTGAAATTCATAAAACTCGAGGCTGAAAAAGGACCAATAAACATCTATCCGGTGGCGGCTGTGACCAAGGGACTTAACGGTGAAGAAATATCTGAAATGGGTGAACTTTATGCCGCAGGCGCGGTGGGATTTTCCGATGACGGAAAACCTGTTACAAACGCACTGGTTATGAAACGGGCTCTTGAATATGCCAAGATGTTTAATGTACCGGTAATTGCACATGAAGAGGATCCCATGCTTTCCGATTCCGGTATCATGAATCAGGGAGAGCAGTCAGTACTTCTCGGACTGAGAGGAATTCCTTCGGAATCTGAAGAAACCATGATAGCAAGAGACGTACTACTCGCGAAAAGTACAAACGGCCGGCTTCATGTACAGCACATTTCAACATCAGGATCGGTACAGATAATCCGCGAAGCTAAAAATAAGGGGACAAATGTTACAGTAGAAACCTGTCCGCATTATTTTACACTTACTGATAAATCAGTTTCAGAACATCTGTCAATGGCTAAAATGAATCCGCCTTTAAGAACTGAAAAAGACCGGCTTGCAATAATTGAAGGCCTGAGGGACGGAACGATTGACGTCATAGCAACCGATCATGCTCCGCATCAGGCTCAGGAGAAAAAGCAGGAAATCGAATATGCTCCGTTCGGAATAGTCGGGCTTGAAACGGCAGTTCCTCTGGTCATTACGGTGCTTGTTAATGAAAATAAATTCAGTTATATGGATGTATTCAGGAAGATGACGATCCGTCCGGCTGAGATAATGGGTCTTAACAGGGGATATATTGCTGAAAACGGTCCTGCCGATATTACTGTAATTGATCCTGAAAAAGAGATTCATGTAACTGAGGATTTTCTGATTTCCAAATGTAAAAACAGTCCCTTCATTGGAATGAAACTTAAAGGTTCTGTTGATTTTACGATCTGCGGCGGAAAAATTGTATACGGTAACTGAAAGTGATAGTTAAATTCCAGGAGTTTGAGCCGCAAATTCATGAAACTGCATTTATCGCCCCGACAGCGGATATTATCGGTGATGTAATAATCGGCAAAGACAGTTCAGTCTGGTTCAATACTGTAATTCGCGGTGACATGAATTATATCCGTATCGGTGAAAGAACCAATATTCAGGATCTGACAGTCATTCATATTACAAATCAGAGCAGGGCAAGTCAGGGATTCCCGGTTATAATCGGAGACGACGTAACTGTCGGGCATTCAGCTGTCATTCATGCATGTGAAATTCAGAATGCATGTCTTATCGGAATGGGTTCCATCATTCTTGACGGTGCCGTAATCGGTGAGGAATCGATTGTCGGTGCCGGTTCACTCGTTACAAAAGGGAAAATCTTTCCGTCCAGGTCTCTTATCATGGGCTCTCCTGCCGGATTTGTCAGGCTGCTTGCTGAAGATGAAGTTAAAAATATATATGAATCAGCAGCTAATTATGTCAGTTATAAATCAAAATATGTATAGAAACGGTTTTTTTGTAACTAAATATAAAATTTATGTAATTTTTTATAAAAGAAATCGCATGGTATAAAATAAATTGACTTCAATTTATTTTTTTGATTGAAAAATTTCTGTATCATGGGTATTTTCATTTATCCCGGTATTTTGAGGTTTAATATGTCTAACATTTCTAATTCAATCGGCAGAACAAATAAGGTCGTACTTTTAATTAACTGGATTCTTGATTCTGTTCTTATTATAGGTTACATCAAAGAAGTTGCCAAGGGCGGTAAGGATGTTCACTTCCTGATGATTTTTTTCCCTCTTGTACTTGTTCCAATGATTATTGCCAGCATCATATATAAAAAAAACAAAACGTCGGAAGTCGTAAAATATATTACGTTAATCGGTTACTTTGCCGTATATACGTTTGCCATGTTTACTTCTTCCAGAATTCTTGTCTATACCTACATGTTTCCCATTATTTCCATGTATATCCTGTATTTTAATCTTCCGCTTATTACGACAAGCTGTGTTTACGTACTGCTGATTAATATCGCAAGAATTGTCTGGATGGTGTCAAACGGCAACTATGATGACAATCTCACGACAGATTACACAATTCAGGTGTCAACTGTACTGCTTTACGGTATTTCTCTTGTAATTTCTACGCGTTTATCAAATAAGTTCAATTCTGAAAAAATTAAATCCATAGAAGTGCAGGGTGAAAAGCAGAAGGAAATTCTCCAGGATGTTCTGCATATTGCAAAAATCATGGACGTAAATTCCAAAGAGGTATTTGATATCGTTAATAAGCTTGCGGAAACAGCGGCAAATGTTAAAGGCGCTGTTGCTGAAATTGCCGCAGGAGCTGAAAATACAAGCGGTAGTATCCAGTCCCAGTCAGAACTTACAAATAGTATTCAGGATACAATTGAAAATACTTCTAAACTGGCAGTTGAAATGAGAAGAATCTCTTCAGTTACCGTTGAAACAGTTAATGAGGGAAAGAAAATTGTTCAGGAACTGACCTCAAACGGTGCGATAGTTGAAGAGGAAAGTAAATTAACATTCAGTTCCATGGAAGAACTGAAAAAGAAATCAAATGAAATTGAAAATATCTCCAAAATGATTTCGGATATTTCCGAACAGACGAATCTTCTTTCACTTAATGCGGCTATTGAAGCGGCGCGTGCAGGCGATTCGGGCCGTGGATTTGCGGTAGTTGCCGATGAAATTTCAAAGCTTGCTGATCAGAGTAAATCATCCGCGGGTGAGATAGCCAAAATCGTAAAGGATCTTCAGAGTACCGCGGACAGATCCCTAAAGGCGGTCGGGAATCTTGCAAAGGTAAATAACAATCAGAATGAATATGTTGCCAATACGGAAAAGATTCTCAATAATATTACTGAAAAAATGGACGAAGTAAACAGTATTGTCATTCTTGTTGAAAGCAGGATTAATGAAATTCTGGTATCAAACGACAAGATTGTTGACGGTGTGAATAATATTGCGCAGGTTGCGGAAGAAACTTCTGCAACGTCTGAATCAACAACAGAAATGACAAAACAGAATATTGAGCGGTCAGCAAAAGCAAAAGAGCTTGTTCAGGAACTTATTGATACATCGGAAATGATGAAAAAGCATATGGCGAACTAAATACCGGTTTCAAGCCAGCTGATGATATTCAGAAATCCTTCAGCCTGAAAATCTTCAATGAAAATAAAATTTTCAAGTTCAGGTGCCGATCTGAGCATTTCTGCATACCCTCCAGTCAGAATTTTTTTATATGCAATGCTGTTTTCATCAGCTATTGCATCACACAAGCCGCTGATCATAATTGACCATCCCCGGAAAATTCCGGAGGAAATGCATTCATCCGTGCTTCTGCCGATCAGTACGCTGTTTTTCCCCCAGTCGGTAAGAGGAAGACGGTCGGTTCCCCGGTAAAGCGAATCCGCTGCAGTCTGCGGTCCCGGGAAAATCATTCCTCCGAGAAATTCACCTTTGTCACTTAAAACTTCGATGTTCACCGCTGTTCCTGCATCGGCAATGATGATGTTTTCAGCAGGAAATTTCCGCATGGCTGATGCACAGTTTAAAATTCTGTCAGCTCCGAGTGTATCCGGAATTTTGTAGCTGATTTTTAAAGGAGGAAATTTTTTATCCCCGACGGAATAGCTGCTTATCCTTTTTTTGCGGCAGTACCGCAGAATTTCAGTTTCAAGAGGTTTTACGACCGATGATATTATTACAGATTTTACTGAAACCGGGAAACCGTCCTTTAAGAATTTTTTAAGCTGAGTAATATCAGATTTCAGGGTTTTTTTCTGTTTTAGCGCCTTATTTTCGAAATAGTAGATTTTTATTGTACTATTTCCGCAATCCATGCCGATTATCATGATTTTTTCCAAAAAAGTTTTAATTTTTTTACTCTTATTTGCGTTTAAATAGCAGAAAGATCAATTAAAAAAAGGAGTGATTATGAAAGTTATGGAAAATTTGCATCTGCCGGTTCAGAAATGTCTTTCCGGAATTGAGGTTAAATCATTATCGGATATTGAACTTCTTGCTGTTGTACTTAACACAGGCAATAAAAATATTTCAGTTCTCGAGCTTGCCTCGAAAGTTTATCTGAAATTCAGAGGCCTGCCGGGATTAAGCAAGGCAGGTCTGAAGGAAATTTCACAGATCTCCGGAATCGGCAGAGTACGTGCAGTGAAGTTAAGAGCGGCTATTGAAATGGGGAAGCGCTCCCTCAGCGATGCGCGGGAAATGAATATTGTAGATTCTCCCATCAAGGTATGGAAACTTCTGCTGCCTGAAATTTCCGGACTTCATCAGGAAGAATTCCGCGTGCTGATGCTGAATACCAAAAATAATCTTATCCGCAAAAGCATCATATCGATAGGAACCATATCTGAAACTTTGATTCACCCTCGGGAAATTTTCAGGGAAGCTGTGAAAGAATCAGCAGCTTCAATAATTATCGTTCATAATCATCCGTCGGGAGACCTGACTCCTTCAAAAGAGGATATTGAAACAACAGAAAGAATTTTAAAAGCCGGCAAACTGATCGGTATACCGCTTCTGGATCATCTTATTTTATCTGATACTTCATATTACAGTATGCAGGAACAGGGTTATATAAGGTGAAATTTAAAAAATTTGTTGATTAATTTAACAGGTCATATATTATTTTTATACTGCTTTTTGTAATTCAATAATCAAATGCAAAATTCCCGGAGGATGTTTTGAAAAAACTTGTACTATTTCTTTTAATTTTTGCAGTATCATGCGGAACTACCGAGAACATTAAAGTAATATCCGTTAAACCTTCATATAAAGGACAGATTGAAAATGCAAAATGGAATTCATCCTTTTCCGTTGAAATTTCATCTCAGGAAAAGATAAATTTACTTATATATTTTCCTTCAAAATTTGAAATCGGAAGACCGTTAAAGACGCTGATAGTTCTGCATGACCAGAATCAGGATAACAGGGAATGGTCACGGAATTCCAGGATTGTTAAATTTGCGGAGCAGTATAATGTCGTACTTGTATGTCCGCAGATGAAAAACAGTATTTATTCACGGGCTTATTTTCCTGAAACTTCCGCAAAATGGGCTTCTGTGCCGGGTGCCGTATTCATTGGCGAGAATCTGGTTGCTTATCTCCGTGAGACACTGGGGCTTGCTGCTGCAAGGAATCTCACTTCAGTAATCGGAATCGGCGGAGGCGCGCACGGGGCAGTAAGGTGCGGAGAGCTTTATCCCGATAAAATCGGAGGGATTGCCGCTTTAAGCGGTTTTTATGACTTTCTTGTAATGACCCGGGATAAACGTATTTCGTCTGTCTACGGTGATTTTAAAAATTTCAAGGACAGGTGGGAAGCTGAAAATATTCTCAGTCAGGCGGACAGGCTTGCTGATTCCAGAATGATAATAATTCATGGAGGAAAAGACGCTTATTTTCCGATCACTCATGCAAGAATGCTTGCAATTAAAATAAGATCACTTGAAAAATCAAATCCCGGAAAATACAGAAATAAATATGTTGAAAAAGCATCCGGAAGGCATGACTGGGCGTTCTGGAATTCACAGCTTGAGACGGTGTTTGAGTTTCTTTATACAGAAATATGATAAGATGTTTTCTGCTGAGTGTACTTGTTTTCTGCGCTGTTTCATGCAGTTCGGGGCAGCATGGAAAAATTTATTCAATCTGCATTGAAAACGGAGTTTCACGGTTTGAAATTGAAAGTGAATTTGCCGAATGTTTCGGAATTGCCGTTGAGGATATTGACAGTTATGAAATCTATAAAATAGCTGAATCTGTGAATATTTCTATTCAGGATGATGTGACCGTCAGTATTCTTAAAAATAAATTATCCGCGGTAATTGCCGGAAACATACTGATGAGACTGAAAAATGCTTTTGGTCAGAATGTGGAAGAATACTGGAAACTTGAACGAATAACCATTCCCGTTAAATACAGATCTTTTCGTAAAAATGATGGTGAAAATAAGGATGTAACCGTTATCGGAATGATTCTTAAAAGCGAGCTGACTCCGAGGGCGCTTATTAAATACCTTCCGCTTGAATACAAAATGCAGTTTATTGAAAAAAAGAACGACAAATATTATTTTAAAGAAGATCCTATGAGCGACTTTTAAAAAGTTTTTCCCAGAAGGATATTTCATCTTCAGTAAGAATGCAGTTTTCATCTTTTTCGGGAATATTCGCGGGAGCCGGATTAAAATGTTCCTTGATAATTTCAGCAAAGTCTTCACTTTTAATGCAGGGAGTCATGAATCTGTTAAGAAAGAAATGGATTTCCCTGTCTGAAGTTATAACCGTAATCATTTTCGGGTTTTTGTCTTTTTTTATTTTCTGCATGATGATGAAATCAGCTGAAAGGTCATGAGAATATTCAATTTTTATACCGTTCTGTTTTTCAGATACTGTGGGGTCGCCTTCAAGTTTTTTGCCGTCAAAAATTACTGTAATGTCTTTTTTTGCCGATCTGGCGAATTCACCTGCAAGTCTGATGAGTTTTTTCATTGCCGCCGCAAGTTCACCTCTATGCATGTGTTCATCCGTTTCAGGAAGTTTATACATGAGGTTGAAGCCGTCGATAAGAATGCGTTTTGTTTTACAGACTTTTTGTAAAGTTTTCAATCCGTATCATGGCCTCTTTGATGTTTTCAATTGATGTTGCATATGAACACCTGACATGGCCTTCTCCGCATTCACCGAAAACATTTCCCGGAACGACGGCTACTGTCTGCTTTTCAAGAAGTTTTAAAGCAAATTCTTCAGATGTCAATCCTGTCGGTGTGATGTCCGGAAAAACATAAAAAGCTCCGGACGGAACAGGACAGGGAAGACCGATTTCATTAAAGCGGGCTGCAATGAAATTTCTTCTTCCTGTATATTCCGCTTTCATTTTGTCAACATCCCTGTCGCCGTTTTCAAGGGCTTCTATTGCGGCATACTGTGCTATTGACGGAGCGCACAGTGCGGTATACTGATGAATTTTGAGCATCGCGGATATGATATTTTCAGGTCCGGCCGTATATCCGAGCCGCCAGCCGGTCATTGCATGTGATTTGGAAAATCCGTTAAGATATACCGTTCTCTCTTTCATTCCGGGAATTGAAATGATGGAATGATGGACCTCCTCATAGGAAATTGAACTGTATATTTCATCCGAGAGAATGACCAGATCATTACTGACGGCAATTTCGGAAATCTCTTTCAGAATTTCCGGACTGATGTTTATACCGGTTGGATTGGACGGATAGTTCAGTATGACTGCTTTTGTTTTTGATGTAACGGCCTTCTTGAGACGTTCGATGTTTATCTGAAAACCCTCATCCTTGAAAACAGGAACGCGCACAGTCGTGCCGTAAACAAGACTTATGTTTGAAGCATAGGACACGTAACATGGTTCGATAATTATCACTTCATCACCCGGGTTAATCAGTGCTCTCAGTGCAAGGTCAAGTGCCTGACTGACTCCTACGGTTACGATGATCTCTTTCTCAGGATTGTATGATATTCCGCTTGAACTCTGAATGTTCTCGGATATTAATCTGCATAATTTCGGGAGTCCCCTGTTGGATGTATAATGCGTATAACCGTCTTTAATAGCGTAGATTCCCTGATCAGATATTTTCCAGGGAGTAACAAAATCCGGTTCTCCGACACCCAGGGATATGCATCCCGGAGTTGAATGCACTATTTCAAAAAACTTCCGTATGCCTGACGGCGGAATACTGTCTGCAATGTCCGATATGTATTTTTTCATTCTATTCTACAGATCCTTAAATGTTTCAAAGAATTTTTTTTTGGTTTTATCCCTGAATCTGTCTGAATCCTGTTTGATTTCTTCAGGGTCCATGTTGCGGATTTTTTCAATGCTTTCACCGGTTACGGTTTCGATGTTTCCCCTGTTGTAAATGTAAAATCCCGCAATAAAAATAATTATGATGGCCAGAATGATTATCATTTTCATTTTCTTTATAAGATAACCGATTATAAATGCGGAAGCGACAAATACGGCAATACCGATAGCCGGATTATTATAAAGGTAGTTAAGAAATAAATTTACATATGGCATCATTTTTTAGTAAACCCGCTGTAAACGCTTAATTTTCTGATTATAAACTGTTTTGAAAAGTCGTTTTCATGAACGTCCGCTTCATTCAGAGCTTTTGTATAAATATCGGCAATTTCAGCCGACTTCCTTTTTAAAAAAAACATTTTACTTTCAATTACCGATTTTTTGACGATAAAAAGAGAATTATTGAAAAGAATACAGAATCTGTTCCTGTCCGGGGCGAATCTGATGTCTTCGCCTTCAAGCGGTAAACTGATCAGTTTTTTATTTCCCGTGCTGTAGATATTGACCAGGCTTTCCTTTAAAAATGAAATCATTCCGGCGGAAGGGCTGTAGGTTATGTTTGTATTTAATGAAGCCGGTCCAAGATCCCTTTTTTTTCTTGTAACTGTATTGAATATCCCGGCTTTATAGAAAGCGGAATATCCGCTGCGGTAGACAAACTCGGAAGAGTTGATCCAGAAAAATTCTGATGCTGAAGTTACATCAGTAAGAATGTAATCAAGAGTCCTGTTTTTAAAAAGGAGGCATTTGTATGAACCGCCGCCTCCGGTAATTACAGCTGTTCTTTCCCCGTCCGGAGATATGAATGCGTTTGTTAATCCGTCAGGCTGAATATAACTGCTGTAAAGATTTACCGGAATGAGGGTTTTTTCTTTTCCGCTGGAAAATTTCATTTCAGTAATTCCGGCGGAAGTATGTCTGATCAGACTGTTTCCGTCCGGGGAAAATGTAAAATCACTGAAATAACTGTTGCTGACTGATGTTGTGCGGCTGTTTTTATTTATATCGAATATGATGAAATTGGATTTTGTTTCATTTTGGGAAAATGTAATGGTTTTAATCAGAAGGCGGTTTCCGGCTGAATTCATATCTGCACATGTTACAGCTCCGTTTATCTGTGCAAGTTTTGTATTTCGTCTGAAATTGGACTCATAGAGATATATGTAGTTTATGCCGGAATCCCTGAATTCCTTAATATAAATCAGATTGTTTCCGTCTTTCCATCCTGCAAAAATTACATTATCATCAACAGGTACAGCCTGAATGATTTTATAGAGTTCAAGTTTTAAATTAATGAGACTTGAATAAACGGAAGACGGCTGCCTGATGTAGATTGAATCAAGAATGATTTCTCTTGCATTAATGCTGACTGACAGTAAAATAAAAAGAAGAACAGTTAATGTTCTTCTTTTTAAAAAAGCATTCTGCAATGCAGGATCTGTAATTTTACTGATTTTCATCTATAATACCCGAATTTGCATTCTTGTCTTCCGGAACAATACCTGTATCGGCTGAATTTTCACCTGAAATCATTTCATCCTCCTTTCCGGAAGGGGCAAGCATGTCCTTGTTTACCGTGTTGTCAGTACTGTTTTTCCCGCTGTCTTCTTTTTCCGGAACGGGCGGAATCGTAAATTTCTGCCCTGGAAATATCAGGTCCGGATCTTTTATTTTATCCCGGTTTGCGGCATATATTAAAGGCCACAAATCCGCCCGTTTATAAACCCTGGCAGCTATTTTCCATAAACAGTCGCGGTCTTTCGGATTGTATTTTACCGTGTAGATGTTTCCGCTCATGTATTCAGCCGGTCTGTTCTGGCTGATGGAGATTTTAATCTGATCTATCTGCAGAAGTGCATTATTGGCAGCCAGTTCCGCATCATTGTAATTTTCCGAAGAATGTGAACTTTCAGCTTTTGAAATCCATGAAGAGGCTGAATCAAGGTCTTTTTTGTACTTTAAACGGTTATCGGCGGTATCCAGCGCACTGTATTCTTTTTTTGCAGAGTTGATTTTCTGCATGCTTGACAGACGTATGTTTTTTGATTCTACAGTCGCAAGATCGTTTTCAGCATCCCTGAGTGCTGTTCTGCAGTCTTTAAGATTGTTGCCGGAAAGATATTTGTCGGCAGCGGCAATGTTGACAGATGCGGATTTCATTTCATCCGGAGCAAGAGTATTGCCGTCATTTTCTTCTAGAAATTTATATCTGTTTTTTACATCATCAATCTGTTTTTGAAACTCAGGTTTTCCCTGAAGGGCTATATTCCATGCTTCGACCGCTTTCTGATTTGAAGCGGCTGAATACTGTTCAGACTGTCCGGAATTGCCTGCATCAAATTCATTTTCGGCCTTCCTCAGTAATTCTGTTGCTGCCAGATATTCTTCCGGAGCATACTCGTCAGCGAGTGCGTTTTCCGCCTGCTTCAGAATTTCTTTTGCATTATTGATGCTGTCGGCTGTTTTCATTACTGCGGCATATTCCTTTTCTTTATTTCCGGCTTTATCAATTGCGGCTTCAGCTTCCATAATTAACGGAAGTGCAGCTTTAAGTTTTTCCGCTTCAAGAAGTTTTCCGGCTTCATCAGAGGCTGATCCGGCATTTTTTAAATCTTCAGATGCATATTTTTCACCGTTGTTGTCGGTAATGCGTTTGATTTCAGTATTTACTGTTTCAAGTCTTATTTCCAGATCAGTAATTTTTTCAAGTGATCCGGTTTTTGCGAGAAGAGCCGATTCGGCAGCTTCATCAGCTTTTGAATAGGCCTGAAGAAAATCCGAAGCGGCAAAATGATTTTTTGATTCAAGCAGCCTGTCATTCGCATTTTTCAGAGGATCGGCGGCATATTCCTCGGCATTTGCATCCGCAGCTTCAGAGATCAGAGCTTCAGTGTTTCTGATAGCCGCTTCCGTAATTAAGGGCAGTGATTTGGTATATGCCGCATCAGCGGAAACTTTGGCTTCTACGGCAAGTTTTACCGCTTCATCCTTTTTTTCATCTTTTACTGAAGTATGTGATTCCATTATGAGATTTTTAGCTTTTTCAAGTTCATCCGGAGCGTAAGTTTCAGCACCGTACCGGACAGCATTTGTTATTGCCGCCTTGGCATCGGCAAGTTCCCGGATTGGAGCATCAAACTGGCAGGATGAAAGCACAAGTGCGGAAAATACTGTCAGAAATGCAGGAAATATGTTATTCTTCTTCATGAATATATCCTTTTAGATGCAATTTTGTGTTATTTTAAATTTGATTTAAAAAAGGTGCAATAAAAATAAAAAAAATTATAATTTATTAATACTTTTAATTTGCTGCACTATAGGTATAAATCGGATGCAGTATTTTCTCTGTGCATTTCCTGGTATTGCCGATTTAGGTAAAATTCAGGATGTTTTTGCTCAGGATGGGAAAGAAGCTAAAAGATACAAAAATATTATTCATTTAGAGTATAATTCTGGTGGGCGAGTAGTAGATCTCACTTGGATGAAGGAAATTGAGGTTGATAAACCAATTGAAGGTGTAAAAAAAGTTGAAACAAGAAGCTATGAAAAATAATTTTATGAAGAGGTTTTTATGAAGCATAGTCTAATAGTAATTTCTATTTTGTTGTCATTTGTTTTTACAGCACATGCTGAATATAATTTTGGAATTTTTGAGATTAAAAAAAATATTCCTGAATCAGTATATAAGAAAAGTTTATTAAAAAAATTTCCAATTGGCATTACTAAAATAGATGAGATAATAAATTATTTAAACACTTTAGACTTTTCACCTAATGTTGAACAGGGTAAGGGTTATTATAAATTGATAACTAATCAACAAAGATTAATGATATCCGTAGTTTATGATGAGTACAAATTAATGACAGTTGATTATTTTTTTCAAGATAATATTATAACTGAACTGTTTATTGCATTTTACCCTGAATAATGATTTAAAGAAAGCTATCAGGTTAATATATTTTGTAACGATCTATCCTATAAAAATCGATGCTTGCATGCTTATATTTATTGATTAATTTTGAATTCTTCAAAATTAAAATTTAATGAGACATAAAATCAATTGTGAGCAACAAATATATTTTTAAAATTGTACTTATAAACTTTCCAAGTACTAATGTGAACTTTTTAAAGCTCTTGATTTGTGAAGGGCTTTTTCAGCTCCTTTCATGTTAGATTCCAATAATTAAAGTTGTTCCGGTTTTTTTTGTTGTGAAATTATTTATTGGGTTTTATCCGGAATCTGAAAAAAGCCCTTAGTCCATGAAGGATTTTTTTCAGACTTTTCCATATGTTTTTTACTGTTAGCAACCAAAATCTCATCGCACTTTATGCCGAATGGAGATCGTATATAAACGACCTAATCTAATAAATCCCGATGGTAAATGTCACCGGTTTGAATTAAAAAATACTTCTTGCAAAAAATAAATTCAGCTTAATAATAAACAAAAATCAGTTCTTTTAAAACGACAACCCGGGAATAGAATTCCGAATGCTGAGACAGGACGTCGAAGCACAGTCAAATTATTGGACAGGAGGGACATATAATTTGACAGGCCGTCCGGCGACTGAGGACTAGAACTTTTCTTTGGTTACTTTCTTTTTTTCGATGAAAAAGAAAGTGACAGAGCTCTGCGACCGCCCGGTCGCAAACATTGCCAGGCTTCAAAGCCGACACATTTATAAAGGCAATTCACATCAGGAAGATATCCGTTACGGAGCATGGGGTGAATTCCTTGATACTTACCATGGCAATGGGAACACCGAGGAGTACACAAAC
>JAFGJZ010000021.1 GCA_016928815.1 Spirochaetota bacterium | reverse complement strand
GTTTAATAAAAAAGATCTTTGGATGCATTAATTTTTTGTTTTCTATCGGTTAATAAAATTTATCAAATTCTTCAATAATTCCGATTATATAAACAGGGAAAGGATTTACGGCCTTTTCTTAATTTATGAAATTTTGGAGGAAGCATGATTCATTCAAAAGAAGACATGAAAAAGTGGAAAAACGAAGAGATCAGATATTTTCAGAATTATATGAATAATTTTGATAAGGATTCAAGGGAGTATAAGGATCTTAAAAAAAGAATCGAAATTTTGGCTGAAACCGAGATCTGATCTGCAGGATGCTCCTGAAATGACTTCCCGAATAAGGAAGTCATTTTCGATTACCACTCGTAGCGTAATTATATTCTAAAAACCCTCTTTTAACAGCAATATTTATAAAATAATCATTTTTTTGACTTTAATTACCTTAGCAGCGGAAATCCGCTGTTCCAATATCTGTTTTTTACTTAATTATAATCTATAATTGATGAAAAATGTTGTTGACACTGATATACTAATATATTAGTATATCAGAAAAGAAAATATTTGGAGAGGCTTATGAAAAAAATTATTTTTCTGATATGCGCTGCAGGTTTAATCGGCGTATTCAGCGGCTGTGCAAAAAGCGGCAGTGATGACGGTATGACTTACGAGTTGAAACTTGGTACCGTACTGACTGAAAAGGATCCTGTTTATAAGGGATACGAAGAATTAAAAAAGAATGTTGAAGCTAAAACAAAGGGTAAATTGATTATCAGTCTCTATCCGAGTTCCCAGCTTGGTGCTGATAAGGATATTCTAGAACAGGCAAAACTTGGTACTAATGTTGCCGTAATTACGGATTCATCCCGTCTTGCTGAAATCGTACCTGAATTCGGTATCATGGCTGCACCGTATGTATTTGAGAATTATGATGAAATCCGGAAATTTATTGAAACTGATCTTTTCAAACAGTGGTCTGCTAAATTTGCAGGAAGCGGGTATAAAATGCTTTCATTCAACTGGTATCAGGGAGACAGACATTTTCTTACAAAAGTACCTGTTGAAAAACCTTCTGATTTAAAAGGAATCCGTATCAGGTCAATGGGTTCAAAAATTGCAATTGATTCACTTAATGCAATGGGCGCTAACGCAACACCGCTGCCATGGAGTGAAGTATATACAGGAATTCAGCAGAAAGCCATTGATGGTGCTGAAGCACAGCTGCCTGCCGTTGACGGAGCAAAATTATATGAAGTAATAAGTCATGTAGCTTTGACAGGTCATTTTCAGTTAAATACAGGTCTTGTTACATCTGAAAAATGGTTTGATTCTCTGCCTGCTGAATATCAGAAAATTCTGCTGGAAGAATCGGTTAAAGCCGGTGATTACGCTTCAAAACTGACTCTTGACGGTCTTAAGCAGTATCAGAAAAATATGGAAGCTGCGGGAGTGACATTTCATAAAGTTGACCTTAAACCGTTTATTGATGCATCACAGAAAGTATATAAAGATAACAATTTATTTGAGTTAAAAGCGCAAATTGATAAAGCATTAGGTAAATGATTTTTTCCCGTCCCGAGCCGCCCGGAAATATTCCGGGCGGTTTTCTATTCATTTAAATGAGGGTGTAAAATGAAATTCATAATAATACTGAATGATACGTTTGATAAACTGGCAAGAGTTCTGTTTTTCTTCATAATCGGTTTCGTGTTTTTTGCGGCACTGGCCCGCTGGTTTGGTTTTCCGGTCGCATGGTCGATGGACCTGGCGCAGGTTCTGTTCGGGTGGGTCATATTTCTTGGTGCTGATCATACACTTCGTGAAAACGGACATATCGGAATCGATTATGTTATAAATAAATTTCCTGATAAATATAAACGGATGATAATGATTATAAACTACCTGATGATACTTGCATTTCTGGCAGTAATTGCCGGATACGGAGTTTATCTGTGCATACTTAATGCCGAGCGCCGTTTCGACATTCTTCAAATAAGTTATTCCTTTGCGACTGCCAGCGTTCCGGCAGGGTGTTTTCTGATGTTTATTACAGTCATAAGAAAACTTGTTTCATTATTTAAAGGTGAAGATCTCAACAAAAAATTGAGTCATTATGTTTCACCGGAAGGAGACGATAAATGTTATTAGTAATGATCATATTTTTACTGCTGCTGGTACTTGGAATGCCGCTGGCTTTCTGTGTCGGAATTTCCAGTTTCATGTACATAGTTCTTGATCCCAGTGTTCCTCTTGCGGTTGGAGTTCAGAAAATGATATCGGCCACTCAGTCATTTCCTCTTCTTGCAGTTCCTTTTTTTGTAATGGCTGGAAATCTGATGAACGAATGCGGAATTACCAGAAGACTTATCCGGCTTGCAACCGTATTGACCGGTCATCTGATAGGCGGACTTGCTCATGTGAGTGTTGTATTGAGCGCACTTATGGGCGGAGTATCCGGATCAGCTGTTTCTGATGTCGCCATGGAATCGAGGCTTCTCGGACCTTCAATGATAAAGCAGGGATATTCAAAGGGTTACACTGCAGCAGTAATAGGCCTAAGCTCCTTAATAACCGCGACAATTCCTCCTGGACTGGGTCTGATTCTGTATGGCTTAACAGGGGAAGTCTCAATAGGGCGTCTGTTTATCGCAGGTTTGATACCGGGAATTCTGATGACTTTTATTCTCATGGGCGTTGTTTATTTAACTGCAAAAAAGAAAGGGCTGCAGCCAGTAAATGCGCGTCCTCCGAAATTCCGTGAAGTTATTCATGAACTTAAAGACAGTATATGGGCGCTTCTTTTCCCGTTTATTTTAATAGTGGGCATAAGGTTCGGTATTTTTACTCCGTCTGAAGCCGGTGCTTTTGCTGTCGTATATGCAATGGTTATAGGATTTTTTGTCTATAAGGAGCTAACGTTAAAAAAACTTCTTATTGCTATTGAAAACTCCGTAAAAGATAACGCAATGATCATGCTCATAATAGCCTGTTCAGGCATATTCGGATATGCAATCATTACGGAACGTGTTCCGCAGATAATGGCGGCATCAATGACAGGTTTAACCAGTAATCCGGTTATACTTCTTGGAATAATTCTACTGTTCCTTCTGGTAGTGGGAATGTTTATGGAAGCGACAGTTAATGTTCTTTTGCTTACTCCTATTTTTCTGCCGATAGTACAGAGTGTCGGAGTTGATCCTGTTCATTTCGGAATTCTCATGATGACTCTTGTAACAATGGGGGGAATGACTCCGCCTGTTGGCGTAGCTATGTATACGGCATGTTCATTGCTGGACTGTCCTACCGAAAGTTATGTTAAGGAATCCATACCGTTTGTTACCGCGATTATTCTGGAAGTAATAATTCTGGCGTTGTTTCCTCAAATCGTATTATGGTTGCCAAATCTGGTTTACGGAGGTTAGTATGTAATTAAAGTGTATGGGACTTAGGAGCTTAATTTATGATTAATCTTATAATAGACAGTGAAAATAAAAATAACAGTTTTACTCTTGTGGATTACGTTTATGATTTAATTAAAACAAATATCCTGAACTGGAATCTGAAACCGGGTTTAAGAATAAGCGAGAAGGATATTTCCGATCACCTTAAAATAAGCAAAACTCCGGTTCGGGAAAGTTTCATACGTTTAAGCAAGGAGAAGCTGATAGATATTCTCCCGCAGCGCGGGTCGTTTGTATCCAAAATAGATCTGAATGATGTTGAAGAAAGCTATTTTATAAGGCGGAGTCTGGAACTGTCAGTTCTTGAACTGGCGGTAACAAGACTTAAAGAGGATAATTTCATTCGTTTGAAGGAACTTGTCAGACGGCAGCGGGAGTCAATAAAAAATGAGAATTATGCTCATTTTCTTTCTCTTGATGAGGAATTTCATAAAGAGATATTTCTTGGTTCGCAAAGAGAAATGACATGGAAGGTAATGTCGGATGCAGGCATTCAGTATAAAAGAGTACGGATGCTGACTTTAATTGATATAAATAAATATGATATAATAGTGGAAGAGCATTCAGAACTAGTAAGTTCTCTTGAAAAAAAAGATATTGAGAGTGCAAGATCAGTAATAAATGAACATCTCGGTAAGCTTAATTTTGAAGAGGAATTACTGAAAAATAAATATCCTGATTACTTCCTCTAAAAAAGGTAATTTTAATGAAAATGACAATGAGATGGTATGGAGAAGGAAATGATTCCGTTACTCTCGAACAGATAAGACAGATTCCGAATGTGAAAGGAATAGTAGGCGGACTGCATAATCTGCCTGCCGGTGAAGTATGGCCGCTTTCGGAAATATTGAATTTACAGAAAACAGTAGAACAGGCAGGTCTTGAGCTTGAAGTTATTGAGAGCGTTAACGTTCATGAAGATATAAAACTGGGCTCTGAAAAAAAAGATTTTTACATAGATAATTACATTGCTACTCTTGAGAATCTGGCAGTCGCCGGTATCAAGGTTGTCTGTTATAATTTCATGCCTGTTTTTGACTGGACGCGTTCTTCCTTAAACAGAAAACTTGAAGATGGTTCATATACAATGGATTATGATGAATGTATTATTTCAAAAATTAATCCTTCAAAGATCGCGGAATATATGCTTGGCGAGGCCGGTGAATTTACTTTTCCCGGCTGGGAGCCTGAGCGTCTTGTTCTGCTCGATGAACTTTTCAGCAGATACAAGGGAATTACTGAAGATATGCTAAGAAATAATCTGAAATATTTTCTTGAGCGTATAATTCCGGTTTGTGAAAAACTTGATATTAAAATGGCAATGCATCCGGATGATCCGCCGTGGGATATTTTCGGACTTCCGAGAATAGCGCGGAATCTTGAAGATTTTAAGAAAAACGTAAAACTTGTTGATAATTTATACAACGGGATTACTTTTTGTACCGGATGTCTTGGAGCCGGCAGAATGAATGATATTCCCCGAATGATTTCTGAGCTGGGCGCAATGAACAGAATTCATTTTGCCCATATAAGAAACATTAAATTTTATGATACTCAAAGTTTTTATGAAGTTTCACACAGGACTGATGACGGCGATCTTGATATGTTTGCAATCGTAAAGGCTTTTGTTGATACCGGATTTGACGGCTATGTGCGTCCGGATCATGGAAGAATGATATGGAATGAAAAAGCCAGACCGGGTTACGGTTTATATGACAGGGCTCTTGGTATTGCATATCTGAACGGCCTTTTTGAAGGAATCATTAAAATGAACAGTCTATAAGTAAATTATCTGACCATAAAGGGGGATGTGATGAAGTTAAATTATTCGGAGTTAATAAAATCTGAAAAGTGGGAAAATGCCGGCATAGAACTGCCGATTTACGATATTGAAAAAATCAAATCAGAAACGGAAAAAAATCCCGGATGGATTCATTTCGGAGCCGGAAACATTTTCAGGGGATATATTGCCCGTCTTCAGGACACATTGCTCAATAATAAAAATGCTGATCGGGGTATAATTGCCGTAGAAAGCTTTGATTTTGAAGTTATTGAAAAAATTTACAATAAAACCGACAATCTTGCACTCAATGTTTTGATGGGAAGTGACGGAAAATTCAACCTGCGGGTTGTCGCCTCCATAATCAAAGGAATGACTACCCGTCGTGAAAACGGTGACTTTGATCAGCTGGTAACCTATTCATGCAATCCAGGGCTGCAGATGATAAGTTTTACGATAACGGAGAAAGGCTATGCCTTGAAATCGCATGACGATAATTTTTTCCCTGCAGTGAAATCCGATTTGGAAAAGGGACCGGAAAATCCGTCTCACATCATGTCTGTAATAACATCCCTCGTTTTCAGCAGATATAAAAAAGGAGCATTTCCTGTCGCACTGGTGAGTATGGATAACTGTTCAAACAACGGTGACAGGCTGAAAGAAGCTGTCCTTTCTATTGCAGGTGAATGGAATAAAAGAAAATTTGTCGATGACGGATTCCTTGAATATCTCAAAAATGAAACTGCCGTTTCTTTCCCATTGTCAATGATTGATAAAATTACACCCCGTCCGGCTGATAGCGTTAAGAACTATCTGGCTGAAAAAGGATTGGAAGATATGGATACTGTAATTACATCCTGCAATACATATATGGCTCCGTTCGTTAACGCTGAGATCACTGAATATCTTGTTATAGAAGACAAATTTCCTAACGGGCGTCCTTTGCTGGAAGAAGCCGGAGTTCTATTTACAGACAGAAACAAAGTTAAGGATATCGAAACAATGAAAGTAACGACATGTCTGAATCCTCTTCATACTGCGCTTGCAGTAACGGGCTGTCTGTTAGGTTATACATCAATTTCAGAAGAAATGAAAGATTCCGATCTTAAAAGACTCGTACATAAAATCGGTTATGATGAAGGACTTCCTGTCGTAGTGGATCCCGGCATAATTAATCCTAAAAAATTCATAGATGAAGTTGTGAATGAAAGGTTTCCGAATCCGTTTATTCCGGATACTCCTCAGCGAATCGCATCAGATACGTCTCAAAAAGTAAAAATAAGATTCGGTGAAACCATTAAATCATATGTTGAAAATGAAAATCTCAATCCTGAAACACTGACGGGAATACAGTTTGCAATAGCGGCATGGTGCAGGTATCTGATGGGTGTTGATGATGAAGGGAATCTGTTTCAAATCAGTCCCGATCCCATGGCTGAATATCTCACATCAATTATGTCTTCCGTTTCACTGGGAGATAAATCGGCCGACATTTCCGTGATTCTCTCCAATTCTGAAATTTTCGGTATGGATTTATATGCAGCCGGTATAGGCAAAAAAATTGAAAGTATATTTACTGAAATGATCCAGTCTAAAGGTGCTGTGAGAGCGGCATTGAAAAAATATGTCTGATTTTCCCTAATTTGCATTTTATCAGGAACGGTATGGATAAAACATGAAATCGAGAAAGACAAAGGTAAGCCGGAAAATTCTTCTGCTTCAGATGATACAGTTCATTTCTCTGGGGATATTAAGCATACTTTCAATATTTATACTTAAACTGCAAACTGATAATTTTAATTCACTTGTTGACAGTAATAACGGTATAATGTCAAAACTGGTTGAACTGAAAACAGTTTTTACTATCTACCATAATAATGAAACCAGATATCTTTTATATTCCGGTGATATCGACACACAGGTTAAACGGCAGTATAGTGATGATATTAATGCAATCGGGAAGAAAATGGAAAATATTCTTTCTTCATTCGATGAAAAAGACAGTGACAATATATTTCTTTTTATCTATAATATCAAAGCCTATCTTAAGCTTTCACGCGAGTTCCTCGGAAGTCAGGATATTAATGATCCGGAAAAAGTAAAATATCATATTACAGTACGCTCCATTCAGAAATATGAGACAGCCAACAGGGCAATTGATTCTCTAATATCGGAATCGTTCAATAAGTACAGCGATTTGACCGCTGAAAATAAAAATACTTATAAAAAATCAAAATACATGATAATTGGATTTAATATTGCAGTTGTCGCTGTTCTGCTTGTCCTCTCTTTTTTTATCACTGTTTCAATCAGCCGTCCGGTAAAAATTCTTAAGAATGAACTGAAAAAGCTTGCCGAAACCGGCGGTGATCTGACTCAAAAAATTACTGTTCAATCAAATGATGAAATCGGTGATATGGCTTTTGAGTTGAATCATTTTCTTTCCATGCTGAAGGAAATAATCAGCGATGTTAAAAATATTTCTTCTGTCGTTAAAAATGAAAATACAAGATTTGCTGAATCTCTTCAGAATATCGTCATGGGAAGAGAATGCCGTCTTGAAAACTGTAAGATTGATGAGGGTGTAATTCAGCTTCAGGAATACGGCGGACAGGTTCTGACAAGCATAACTGATCAGACAACCAGTGTTGAGGAAATTGTCGCTACTCTTGAAGAAATAGCCGCTTCGGGAAAAGTAATGTCCGAATCTGCAGGCAGCACTGTTTCCGTTTCGGAACTGGTTGTATCGGAGGTGCGGCAGGGTGTTTCGGAAATGAATGAGCTGGTCGGTTCAATGAAACACATGGAAGGCAGCATTCAAAATGCAAATTTTCGAATAGAGGAACTGGTAATTCTTTCAAATAAAATAAAGGATATTCTGGTATCACTTAATGATATTTCAGCGCAGACGAATCTGCTGGCATTGAATGCCGCAATTGAAGCGGCGCGGGCGGGATCTTCCGGGAAAGGGTTTGCGGTTGTAGCTGATGAAGTGCTCAAACTTGCAGAACAGACGGGAATGGAATCACAGCAGATATCCAGGCTGATACTGGAGATCAACACAAAAATAGAATCAGTTAAAAATGCGAATAAAGATGTTACAGAAAGTATTAATGCCGGTGTTGCCATAAGTTCTTCTGTTAACAGGAAGCTTACGGAAGTTTTTGATATTACTGATAAAAATTATTCCAATGTGCATGAAATGGTTACAAGCATACGTGAACAGGAATCGGCGTTTGATGAGATAACACTGGCCATAACAGATGTAAATGCCAATGCTGAAAAAATCCAGAATAACGAAACCGCAAATCAGGAAATATTGGGGAATATTAAATCCCTTCTTCTTGAAAAACTTGACGAGATTGCCGCTGTTTCAAATAAAATTGGAGAATTAAATCAAAAGGTTGAAAAATTTATTACCTGACTGAATTGCAGAAGGTCGAAAATTTTATAAAATTCTGTTTATATTTATTTTAAGGGAAGGCGGTATTATGATTACTTCATTAATTGACAGCAGAAAGCGTTATTATTCCATGGGCGGGAAAATTCAGACAGCGCTTGAATATCTGGCCGGCACTGATTTTGAATTAACTCCAACCGGCAGATATCAGATTGACGGAGATGATATTTTTGCCCTTGTGCAAAGATATGAGCCTAAAGAGGAAACGGATACAAGGCTTGAAGGCCATCAGTCATACATTGACATACAGTATATTGTTTCAGGAAATGAGCTTATCGGGTATGCTGATAAACTCAAAAGCGGCAGTACGAGCGTTCAGGCCTATAATCCGGACAAGGATATTGAGTTTTTCGAAGGAGAATGTTCATGGATAAAGATGGGGAAAGGAATGTTCTGCATCCTTTACCCTGAAGATCTTCACAGGCCGGGTGTAAAATCGGATAATCCTTCGGCAGTTACAAAAGTTGTCATAAAGATACGTGTATAAATTCCAATGGAAGTCCTGAAACCCGGCCGTAAATAATCAGTTCAGCATTTCCGATTCATATGAATCTACCGCTGCTTTGCGGTTAAGACGGATATCTTCATTTGTCGGATCCTGTTCGATTCCGAGATTAAATGTCTGTACAGCTTTCTTGTACTGTTTCATTTTGTAATATGCTTTACCCATGTTGTTATATGCTGTTGCGGTAATTGAATTGCTGTTTGTACTTTTTATTACCTGGTAATAGGTTTCAATCGCATTGTTGAATGAACCTCTTTCGTAATAAATATTTCCCAGAGTCAGAAGCGCTTCCGGATTTCCCGGTTCTTTGACAAGTGCTTTCTGGATGTAATTAAATGCGTTTTTATCAGCCTCTTCATTTTTTCTTGAAAGCGAGATGGCTGCAAGATTAATATATGATTTCATTATAAGTTCATCATTATTATTAAGTTCAAGAACCTTCTTATATCTTTTTTCCGCAAAATCAGTTTCACCGCGTCTGTTGTAAATAGTCGCTATTGCGAAATGAGGCTCTGAAATGTTAGACCACTTTTCTGAAATTTTACTGTATTCATTAAGAGCCTCGTCAAGATAACCTTCGTCGTAAAGCAGATCAGCCATGGCGATCTGGGGTTTAGGATTTTCAGAATTTGATTTTAATGATTCCTTCCAGGTGTTGATGGCTTTTTCATTCTGACCCATATGTTTATATACTATGCCGAGATTATAAAGCGCAGTCGGGTCATCGGGTTTTATTGCTACTGCGCTCTGATATGCTTCAACAGCTTCCTCGTATCTTTCCATGTCATCATATATATTCCCGATATTAATAAAGGCAATTCTTGAGTATTCAGACAGGGGCTGCAGGACGGTTATTTTCTGAAAATACTGCAAAGACTCATTAATATATCCGCTGCTGTAATAGAGTTCACCGAGTTTTAGAAGTATTGTTACATTTCTTTCATTTATCGAAAGCAGTCTGTTATATACATCAATACTTTTTTCATATTCTTTCAGAGAAGAGTAGGCATCACCGAGATTTTCAAGAAGTACGGCATCATCGTTTCCTTTTGTTTCAGCAATCTGAAACTGGGCAATTGCATCATCTTTTTTTCCCATTTTAAGATATGCTATTCCAAGATTGTAATAGTTGGATGAATCATTCGGTGCAAGCTTAATCGCGCGCTCAAGATATTTTGCAGCCTGCGGATAATCATTGTTTTTAAGGTATAATCCACCCAGATTTGAATAACTCAATGATGATATTCTGCCGTCATTGTCCGCTGTAGCCGCGCGCAGATAATATTCCTCTGCACGTACTTCGTTTCCTGTCTTCATGTAACTTTGAGCGAGATTGTACAATGCAGAAGGGTTGTCGTCTTTTATTAAAACGGCTTCCTGGTATGCCTTTATTGCGTCTGTAAATTTTTTCTGAAGATAGAGTATGTTTCCTTTCATAACATAAAGATCGGAGTTCTTTGAATCATTGCTTATTGCTTTGTCAATATAATCTTCAGCTTCGCTGAAATTGCCCTGATTTTTATATGATGCAGCGATGCTTTTCAATACAAAGATGTTGTTTTTATCATATTTCAGGGCTTTTTTGTAAAAATTCAGGGCCGCATTAAAATTACCTTTTTCGTCTTCAATAATTCCAAGATATGCATAAGCGGTTGCTTTGTCCTTATCAGACGCATCAGATGCGGTAACTTCACTGAATTCAGCAACAGCACTGCTGATATCCCCTTTCATGTAATATGACTTTGCACGTTCGAGAGCAATGTTGTCGGATACTTCATCCTGAGGAAGTTCTTTAGAAAAGACGTTCTCCCCGAAAAGAGAATCTGATCCTTTCTGCGGAAGAGTTCCGCCGGTTTCGTTTCTGGTGCTGTCGAGAAATGAACCTGGCTGCTTATATATAACTGTAATGACAATCAACGCAATTAAACAGACAGCAAATACGGAAACAGCAATTATGATCTGTCTTTTCTGATGATTGGACTTTTTTCTTATCTTTTTCTTTCTTGGTCTTACTTCTTCGTATTCATAATCATCATCAGATTCAATCTCGGTATGAGCCAGTTTTAATCTGTTTTTTTTAATTATATTCTGTTTAGGGTCCAAAGTTAACTCCCTGAAAAAAATTTATTTTAACTGCTGATGGAATTTTTATATGAATCAAGTATTCCGTTTATAAACTGTCCCGAATTCTCCCCGCCAAAGGTTTTTCCGAGTTCTATAGCTTCATTTATCGTAATAGCATATGGAATTTTATCCATATATATCATTTCATACAGGGCAATCCGGAGAATTGCCTTGTCAATGGATGCTATTCTTTCGAATTTCCAGTTTTTTGAAAAGCCGATTATAATTTTATCTATTTCAGCGGTTTTACCGCATGTACCTGAAATTATCTCTTTTGCAAATTCCAGAATATCATTTTCAATATCCTCTTCGACCCAGTTCAGTTTTACAAGTTCGTTTACCGGAGTGTCTACAGTCTCAAGCATATATAACGCCTGCATTGCTATTTCTCTGGATTTTCGTCTGTTTCCCATTTTCAGCTCTCATTCAACGGATATTGACATTTAATCTGCCGCTATATTCAATATCGGTATGTTATTTATTTATTATTAATACTTTTAATGATACATAATTCAATGCAGGCTTCTTTTGTCAAGAATTGAATTTTTATGAATACATTGAAATAAATTTGTTTGTCTGATTCTGAATTATGGAATCTGAGTATTTTCGTAATTATATTGCAAAATACCGTATTATATGCTCGGATTGACAGATACCGTATTCCGGATAGATTTATCAATATCAGCAGGTTAAAAAAGATATGAAAATAAGGAAAGATATTACATGTCCGCTTGAACTTACACATGATATTCTCAAGGGTAAATGGAAACTTATTATTATCTGGAATTTAAAGCAGAAAAAATCACTGTCATCGCTTGAGAAAAGCATTAAAGGCATTAATCAGAAAATGCTTCTGCAGCATCTTAGAGAACTGCTTGAATATCAGATTATTGATAAAGTAACATTTGAGGGCTATCCGCTCAAGGTCGAATATTTTTTATCGGAAAGGGGCAGCGAATTTCTTAAAGCCATTAATATTTTCCAGCAGGTCGGCAAAAACATACAGAAAGACATAAAAAACAATACCCACAAAAAGGTGGGTAATTGACAAAAAAGCAAATTTGATATATTCTCCGTTCAGTTTTAATCCCGAATGCAGGATTGCAATGTCTGAAAATTTGGACTGAAAAATGAAATTTCAGCATCATTTCAGTTCAATGGATATGAAAGTCGTACTGCGGCTTTCTTTAATGATTCAGTTTTTTGTAATCTGATATTTGAATTAAGAATTTGATACGGAAGGAACAATATTATGAAAACAGCACTTATGGTTGTAGACGTACAGAATGATTATTTCCCGAAGGGAAAGATGGAATTATACGGCAGCAGTGAAGCAGCCTGTCAAATAGGAAAACTGCTGACTGAGTTCAGAAACAGGTCAATGCCTGTCGTTCACATACAGCATATAGCAGCCGGACCTAATGCATCTTTTTTTCTTCCAGGAACTCCCGGTGCGGATTTTTATGAAATGACAAAGCCGTCCGCAGGGGAGAAAGTATTTATTAAACATTATCCCAACAGTTTCAGGGAAACAGGACTGGATGATTATCTTGTTTCTAAGGGAATCAGGCAGCTTTTAATTACCGGCATGATGACTCACATGTGTATTGATACGACAGTCCGTGCCGCGTATGATCTGGGATATATATGCATTACGGCAGGTGACTGCTGTGCTACAAGACCGCTGAAGATTAATAATATTGAAATATCTGCAGAAAATGTACATAACTCTTTTCTTGCATCGTTAAACGGGACTTTTTCCGAAGTATTGAACTCGGCGGATGCTGTTAAACTGATCAATTCCCGGTTTTAGACGGAATTTTTACCTGAGTGCTTTAATGTCTGTTTTCCTTTATTTGCTTTACTTTTTACGGCGGTTTCAGATATGTGTAATAAATAAATCTGAAATTTGAGGCTTTTTACTTGCATATTGAATCAGTTTAAGCAATAATAAGCCCGGTAAAAAATAATTTTATGAAAAAAAACAATTCATTAGTCACTGCAGTGCTTATTATCCTGAGTCTGATACCCCTGACGGCATTTTCTCAGGAAACACGTGAGATTGAACTTTCCGCACAGGAAATACTTGCAAAGGCCGACATGCTTCTGAAATATCCCAACGGTCTCATGACGGGAATGCTCACGCATATAACTCCGGACGGGAAAAGTTATAATATTGATGTGGAAATATCAACAACCAATGACAATTCACTGTTTGTCCTGGCAAATAAAAACCGTGGAAGACAGATGAAAATTCTTTTTAATCTCGGCGGTGAGGATATCTGGGTTTATAATATCCTGGCTCTTAAGTTATATCATAAGGTAGATGTTGACAGATTTGATCCTGTACTTGAGACAAATTACAGTTTTACTGATCTTTCAAACGCTGATTTTCAGAGTAATTATTCCGGTGAAATTATCGGAGATGTTTATATAAAAGGCCGGGAATCCTTTAAACTGAATCTTGATCCTATTGATAAAAAGGGACAATACGGAAAGCTTGTTTTGTATGTAGACAAGAAGGATTTCATGCCGCTGAGAATTGATTACCATGACAGGGACAAGGTTGTTCAGAAAACCATGTCCGTTGCGCAGGTGGCTGAATTTGACGGCAGAAAATTTCCGGTTAGATATGACATGCTTAATATCACGAAAGGTACCCTGACGATTTTTAAAATATTCAAGCATGATAAATCAGTAAAATTTGAAGACAGAATATTCAGGCATGAATATCTTGGAGATGACTGATGCCGCAGTATTTTATTGAAAAATCGCTTTCTCCAGGGATTGATTTTGAAATAAAGGGCAGGGATTTTCAGCATCTCAGTACTGTCAGAAGGATAAATACGGGAGATAAAATTAATGTCAGAGACGGAAGTAATTCCTTATTTGAATGCACTGTAACCGGGATTCTTAAAGGCTGTATCATGCTTCATGCTGATATGAAACTTCAAGGTACGGATGATGTTCCTGACGTTACTCTCGTGGCGGCTCTGCTTAAAAATAAGAATTTTGAGTTTGTTCTTCAGAAAAGCACCGAGATAGGAATTTCGGCCGTCATACCGCTTGTTTCAGAACGGACTGTAGTTAATCCCGGAAAGGAAAATAACAAGCACTCCCGCTGGAATACAATAATTGAAGAAGCCTCGAAACAGTCTCTCAGACCGGATATTCCGTATCTTCAGGAAATAATTACGTTTAACGGTCTGGTTGATAAATATCCGGAATATGAACGTATAATTGCACATCTGGATTCTGCCGCTCCGTCTGTAAGACAGATTGTTGCAGAAACTGAAAAAAGCCGGTTTCTTCTCGCAATAGGGCCGGAAGGCGGATTCTCACCCTCAGAGATTGAAAAAGCGGTAAAATCCGGATGGAAATGCGTTTATTTCGGTTTTACTCAAATGAGAGCTGAAACTGCATCAATTGTATTATCTTCAATATTAATCAATGAAATACTTGAAAAAAAAAACAAAGTGTTGTAATGTGACATAAATTCCGTATCCGGGTGTTATGTGATGAAAAAATTTTTTTTAGTTATGTTTTTTATTTCCCTGTCCCTGAATGTGTTTTCACAGAACTCTGACTATTTTAATGAGCAGGGATGGAAATATTACAATCAGGCTGAATACAACAAGGCTCTTGCAGCTTTTAAAAATTCATTAAATAAAAATCAGTATAATATCGACTCGCAGATCGGTCTTGCCGGCGTATATCTGAAAAGGGGCGCTTATCAGGATGCATATAATCTTTTTTCAAGGGTTACTCAGCTTGAACCTGAAAATACGGATGCGCTTACAGGAGCAGGCGATGCACTGCTTGGAATGACTGATTTTGAAAAGGCTCTGGAATTCTATACTTCAGCTATCGGACTTGACAGGAATAAGGCGGATGCGCACTACGGAATTGCAAAAATTTACTACCTTCGCGGAAGGGATACCTGGGCAGAACGCAAGCTAGATACTGTTTTTAAAATTAATCCGTATCATTACGAATCCCTTCTCCTTCAGGCTGAAATAAAATCAGAAGTGGAGAGATTTGACGAGGCTCTCGTTTATATTGAAAAAGCAATCAGCAGTAAAAGGGAGTTCCCCGATGCTTATCTGGCATACGGCCATATTCTGCTTAAGCAGTACTTTATTTCAAATAATATGGATTACATAGAGGACAGTGTTGAAGAAATAAACAGATCACTGTCAATATACCCTGATTATCCTGAGGCACTTATGCTGAGGGGTAAAATAAGTTACCTGACCGATGATTACGAGGGTGCGCTGGAATACTTCAGCAGAATAGGCAGTAACGGTGAAATAACGGCTGAACTTGCATATAATACAGGTTTGTGTTTTGAAAGACTTAATCAGGTGGAAAAGGCGCTTGAATGGTTTGAGAAATCCTATAACTTAAACCGTAATGATGATATGGTCCGTTCTAAGCTTGAGAATTTTACTGTATTGAAAGACATAAATTTCGGTAATCCGGTCCGTATTGATTTTTCAAAGGAATATCTGTCAAATGCTGGCAGGCAGATGAAGGAAAGTCTGGTCGACAGGGGGATTTATTCTCTCAGGAAATCAATATATATGAATCCTCTCAACCGGGATGCGAGAGACCAGTTTACAGAATACATGAGAATACTGGGTTATGACAAATTTTACATTGATGAATTGAAAAAAACCTATGCGCTTTATCCGGAAAATAATTTAAGACAGCAGCTTGATGTTGCTGTTATTAAACGGAGAAACAAACTGTATTTTAAGGAAGGTTATGCCTTTGATGAACCTGTACGGGATGTTCCGAAGATATATGTTGCAGATTTTGTTGCAAAAAATAATTTCCCCTATCACATGGAAGGCGGAAGCATTATAGCGGATACAATGACTTTCGGTTTGAATCAGTTCGGAAGACTTAAAGGAACTTCTGTCAAAGACAGGCGTATTGTTCTTGAAAACATGAATGCCGACCTGTTTAATCTCAATGATTTCATTACCATGCTTGCCGATAAGTACGGAGAAATATCATCAGAAATAGATTATATTGTCTATGGTGATTATACAGATACCGCCGGTTCAATTGATTTAAATGCCTACCTGATGGATTTTAAAACAGGTGTTGTAATTTCCAGGTTCTCATCTTCCGGAACCGGACGCTCATATCTTAATGATGCGGTACTTGCGGCATCCAGAAAAATCTACAATGCAATTCCGTTCCGGGGCAGGGTTCTTAAATATAATGATGCGCAGATTATTATTAATATCGGTTCTTTTGACGGTGTCAAAAAAGATGATCTCGTCTATCTTTCGACTTCCGAGAAGCTTAAAGGCAGCAGGTACGGTTTAAACAGAAAAATAATTTTCAGGATAACTGAAGCTGATACTCTTGTTTCACAGGCTGAGGCAGTCAACCCTGAAGATATGAAACTTATTAAAACGGATGATCCTGTTTTCCCGCTGGCAAAAAGAAGATCAGTGATGGTTAAATAGAGACAGCTATTTCTGTTCCCGGTTCAGCCTGAATGCTGTATTCCCGGCTTTTTTGCTTTCTTCATACATATTCATGGCAGTATAGAGTTCAGAAAGAAATTCCCAGTAATCCGCATTTTTGTCATTGATGGATATTGCTTTTTTTATGTTTTTTTCAGCAAGCTGAATCTGTTTCAGATAGGAACTGCTTAATCTGACCGTATAATATATGTATGCAATCTGAACATACGGCTTTTCGAGATGCGGCTGAAGAAATTTTATTTTATCATACAGTTTCAATGCCTCAATATTCTTCCCTCTGTAGCGGTAAAACTGAGCAAGGTCATAATATGCGTCAAGATGAGCAGGGTTGACTTTTATGCATTGATTCATAGCTTCTGCTGCATTTTCAAAATCATTTTTTTTTATGAAATCTTTTCCCCTGTTGTATAAAGGTGCGGACTCGCTGATTTTAAGATCAAAGGCTTTCTGAAAAAGATCGGACGATTTTTTAATTTTATTCTGCATGCTGTAAATTCTTGCAGCTCCAATCAGTGCAAGATTATTTTCAGGATTAAGTTCAACCGCTTCTTCGAACATCTTTAATGCGTCGTTCTGATTTCCATAATAGTCATATAACTCCGCAGCTTTAAATAAAATTTCATCCTGATCCCTGTTTATATTCAATGATGTCCTGTAATACTCAAGCGCCTGCATTCTGTTTCTGTTATGGAGTGAAATTTGAGCAAGATAATTATATGATACTGCATCTTTTTGGTCAATACGCACGGCTTTAGTAAAACTTTCAAGTGCAAAGCTGTACATCTCATTGTTAAATTCGATTATACCTCTTTCCCTGTAAAAGGCTGCAGTCTCATTGCCGTAACATAATGAATTAAATTCTAAAAAAATAAAAAATAATAAAAAAATTCTAAATTTGATTGACATAAAACCCCTGTTTTATATAACCATCACATCTTAATTGATAATGCTGGTCGGGTAGCTCAGTCGGTAGAGCAGAGGACTGAAAATCCTCGTGTCGGCGGTTCGATTCCGTCCCCGACCACAAATGAAGAGATGCGTTAAGCATCTCTTTTTTTGGTGCGCCCGGCATGGGTGCACACTTGACGGTGAAAGTCCGTTATGGAGGCTGATAGCGCCAACCATTAGCTGAAGGC
>JAFGJZ010000020.1 GCA_016928815.1 Spirochaetota bacterium | reverse complement strand
TAATTATTTGGAAACTGATAGTCTATATTGTAATGTTAAATCCTTATGTATAAAAATGAAAAATGTTTTCTGTGAACAATTTGTTATAATGTGTTTAATATTATTTTTTTAAAGTTTCAGATATTGTTATGAAAATGATTTATAAAAAATTTGACATTACTTATATGAACTGATAAATTGACATTCAGTCAGGATAACTTTTATGAAAAATGAAAACATAAAATTTGCAGCACTTAAAGCCAAAGGCGAAAACCATGAAATATTTGTACCTGTCTCTTCCAATAAATCCGAGATTCCAAAAGAACTTTTTGAAAAATGGCAGAAAATTTCAGACCTTACCGCAAAAATTGTGAACGTGCCTTCCGCATTAATTACTTATTTTACTGAAAAAAATCTTGAGGTTCTGATTGCAAGTAATACGGCAGGAAATCCTTATAAACAGGATGATAAGGATTCATTAAGTATCGGTATGTTCTGTGAAACAGTTCTCGCAAATAACAGAAGCATGTGCGTTCAGAATATTGATAAAGATGATTTCTGGAAAAATAATCCGCATGCTGTAACCGGAATGAAATCATACATGGGAGTACCTATTAAATGGGAAGACGGTGAAATGTTCGGTACATTCTGTCTGCTTGACAGTAAAACAGACAAATTCACTGATGATTATCTTGAACTGCTGCTGCAGTTTAAAGATATTATAGAAAGTGATTTGAAATCAATCCTCTTAACAGAAGAATTAAAATCACAGATTCTTGCCAGGGAACTTTCAATAAAAGAAGCGCACCATACTATAAAGAATCATTTCAGCATGATTTTGAGTTACATGCAGATGCAAAGCATAATGCCTGCTGCCGAGGTTAAATCAGTGCTGAAGGATCTTCAGTCACGTATTCATGCTCTAAGTACATTTCATGAGAAACTCTACAAGTCTCATGATGGACTTACTGCTTCTCTTGATGCATACATTTCAGAGCTCTGCAAGATAATTCTGAAACAATTAGTCTGCACCGAATCCAGATTAATTGTTAATATCGACAATATTGTTCTTAAAAGAAATGTAAGTGTTCAGATAGGACTTATTATTTCAGAGCTTCTTAATAATTCCATAAAATATGCGTTTACCGATTGTGATGAAACAGAAGTGTCTATTGAAATTAAAAAAAATGATAACAAACTGTCAATTATATATAAAGATAATGGAAAGGGATATCCTGACATAATAAGCACAGACCAGAAAGATTCACTTGGATTATATATCGTAAAAATTATGACTGAACAGCTCGGTGGTGAAATGAAAATTGGAAATAACAACGGGGCGCAATATTCCACAGTTATTCCACTGCCCTAATTACCTCCAGTATATTCATCACTGTCGTAATAACATTCAAATTTAATATTCCTGTATAGATTAAATGTCCTCGCTTTTTTTATTTACTATTTCGTAAAAGTATGCATAAATACATTTATTAGATTACTTATGATTAAATCAGTTATAAAATAGGAATTTTAATTTTCAGCAGACCGTTTATAGCTGCGGAGGTAGAGTGAAAATACTAAATTTGTTTCTGGTAACTATAATCATATTTAATGTTACTATTATACAGGCATCAGACCTGTATTTACTTTCTTCAGTAACTGACGCCTTATCCCTGAATCAGGCAAACAGAGGTATTCTTGTACTGGCACGTCCCGCCGGATTCACGGGCGGTGTTACTTTGCTGAAATTTTCACCGGAATCTTCACCTGAAATATTCTTCGAAACAGAATTCGATCAGAGGGACAAAGGTGTTATATCCGACGTGGACTCGCCAGTCTGTATGGTCAGAACTTCAGATGGAGGATTTGCAGTCCTTGCAGAACTGAAGCCGTATAAAGCAGCACAGGCAGGCATAAATAGAGAGGCTGCAATATGGCTTCTGAAACTTTCATCATCAGGAAAACAGGAGTGGGAGAAAGTTATTTCTGAAAACGCTTATGGCTGCAAGCCTTTTAATGTAATCCAGACTAAAGACAACGGATATATTATTACCGGTGCAACCATGAAAGGTAATGTATGGAAAAGTCTTGTAATAAAAACAGATGCTGCCGGTTCCGTAGTATGGAAAAAATCTTTTCCTTCCGCTTCCTATGCATTCTTTGACTCGGCAGTTGAACTTTCTGACGGAAAATTTGTGCTGTACGGTTATGATGAAGTGCAGAACCGGACTAATTACTGGATTGCAGGTATTGATGCTAATGGTAATAAATTATGGCAGAAAACATGGCCTGGCATGGGAGAGCAGCTGAAAAAACCGTTGATTCATCTACACGAAGATTCATTTTATGCACTTATAAAATCAGATAATTCGATTCCTGGACTTCTGACATTCAAATCAGCCGGTACTATTGCATCCGACATCCCTATAAAGGGAATGAAAACACCGGACATGCTGAATGACAATATATTGCTCAATGACGGTTCAATAACCTTCTGCGGCTGGACTCAGAATAAAACACAGGATATTCTCATTCAGAAGATCGGTGCCGGTAACATCTTACAGTGGAGAAAAGCCATTGATATTGAAGGAGATGATTTAGGTCTGTTTGTACTGAAAACACAGGATCAGGGCTATCTGCTTATTGCCGCAACTAATTATGCGTATGATTATTCAACAACGGATTATACTTATACAAACATGATCATCCAGATTGATGAGAATGGTAATAAATTATGGTCTGAACCGTTTACCGTCGGAAAAAATGATTACATCAGTGATGCCGTTATTACTGAGGATAACCGCTGCATCATCCTCATTACGACCATACGTAATGCGAAGCAGGAGGTTATGCTTCTGGTTACTGAACCCGGAGGTCACATTGGTAAAATCACAGGGAAATAAATACCGTTATCCGCACGAAGTATTATTGAATCTTTGTTGTATTAAATTTCAGGTTTTCAAAAAATTAAATTAATTCAAAAAGATTTCATTCTGAAGAGTTTTTCTGATAGAATCAAACTTTCTTTTGAAATTTCCGGGTTGCCTGACAGGATCATATAATATGGGATTTGAAAAAACAGTCAGCAGATAAATTATTTCATCATCTGATAAATCCTCAGCCTTTTTACCGAAATATCCAGCAGCAGCTTTCTGTATCCCGTAATAACCATTGCCGAAATATGACTTATCTGCAATAATATTCAGACATTTATCAGCAGAAATATTTTTTGAAACCCATATAAAAACTGTATATCCGTCAAAATGCCAGTCTATCATTGATGTTTTATTTTGATTCTCTGAATTAATGATAATAAGTTTTGCGGCCTGATTTGCTATTCTCCAACCGTTTTTATCCGGCATTTTCTGATAATTTTCCATGCTGCCTCGATTGAAATAAATATTTAAAAAATATTTATATTGATTAACAGGTGTAATTTTCATTGCTGTATTACCTGTTTCAGAAATCCATAATAATTCATTAAACCTGCTGAACTCTTTTAAATTTAAAAATACAGGCATATTGGACGGCAATACTTTCAAACCTTTATTGTAGATAAAGATTCCGGCAATATTGATCAGCAGAAATACTGTTAAAATAAAAGAAATTGTGATAATGATAATTTTTTTTGGCATTTTTTTTCTGTACATAGATATATTTTTAAAACTAATACACTATTTAGATGTTAATGTATCCTAAATTGCATTTATATTTACTTTAACAATCATACAGCTGCTTATTATAAGTTTTAACTCAAGCATTATAAAATGTAAATATATTAATTTTAAATTGATTTTATGTCATTTCTGTAATAAATTTTATTTATGGATAGTAATGAAATTACACTGGCATTGCTGATTGATGAAATGTATAACGAATACACAAGAACCCTGACGCAGGGCGCCATTAAAGCAGCCAAAGAACTGGGTGTATCAATTATTATTTATGGTGTAGGTGCCCTGGAAAGTCCGCTGAAGTTTTCAGGAATGAGGAACAGTTCAATATCGCTGATAAATCCTGATGATCTGCAGGGTATAATTTATTCTTCCGCATCGCTTTCAAATTTCATCGGAAAAGAGAAATATCTGAAATTTCCTGAAAAATACCGCCAGATTCCGTCCATACATATTGGAATCGAGAATCCTGATTTAGTCAGTATTAATATCGACAACATGAAAGCTATGTATGATCTGGTTTCACACATGATTAAAGTACACGGTAAAAAAAATATTGCCTATATAAACGGAAAAACAGGTGTTCAGGAGTCAGATGAACGTTTTGCCGGATTCAGAAAAGCCCTGCATGACAATGGAATTGAATTTGATGAACGCCTGGTATATGATGGATTTTTTTTAAGGAACAGGGGAATTCTAGCAATCGAAGAATTTCTTGATAAAAGAAATTTAAAATTTGATGCACTTGTTGCTGCGAATGACCATATGGCTATTTATGCAATGAATGAACTTCAAAATAGAGGTTTTAACATCCCGGATGATATCAGCGTAGCCGGTTTTGATAATCTTATCAGCGCTAAAAGCTGTTTCCCCCCTCTTACGACAGTTAATCAGCCTGTTTATGAACTGGGTTATAATGCTGTAAAAAATCTTGTTTTATCAATTGTGACAGGCAGTAAAATTGATAATATAAGCATGCCGGGAAGGCTGGTTATCCGTGAATCATGCGGCTGCCTGAATAACTATGAAGATGCTTCAGGCATTAAAAATTCCGAAGAAATTTCTTCAAGTCTGCTTGAAGAAATGTATACGACTATTCATGTAATGACAAGAAGCATAATCGGCACTTTTGAAGAAACTGAACTTTTTTCCGTTCTGGACGAAACGCTTAAAAATTTCCGTATTAAGGAATTTTCAATTGCAAAGTATATTGATTCGAAAAATTCCATTTCGGTTTTTTCAAATTACAGCGGGATCGGTTCGGTTTTTCCTTCAAAGCAGCTTGTTGAAAATAAAATTGAATCGTTCATGCGCCCATTCTGTAAAATTCTTCTGCCGTTATACTATCGTAATGAAAAAATCGGATTTTTCGTTTCTGATGCA
Organism: Spirochaetota bacterium; assembly: GCA_016928815.1. Taxonomy (GTDB): domain Bacteria; phylum Spirochaetota; class UBA4802; order UBA4802; family JAFGJZ01; genus JAFGJZ01. Next base: position 10,570 of record JAFGJZ010000020.1, on the reverse strand, counting down.
AGGACTGACACACTTTCAATACTTGAAATAATAAGGGATCATCTTTCCGGATCAATCAAAGGAACATATCTTGTACGTGAATTAAAAAAGCATGCTGAAAATCTTGAAATGCAGGTTAATAAGCGTACCGAGGAACTGAAAGAAGCAAATAAGAAGCTGGAGGAACTTTCTTATAAAGATGAACTAACAGGTCTTCTAAACCGTCGCGGATTTTTATCAGCAGCGGAACGGCAGATAAGATTCCTGAAACGTAATAAAAACATACTTATTGTATATATTGACCTTGATGATCTTAAAGTAATTAATGACAGTCATGGTCATGCTGCCGGTGATGTAGCAATCAAAGTTATGGCGGAAATTCTGGTAAAGGCTTTCAGGGAAACCGATATCATTGCAAGACCCGGAGGAGACGAATTTACAATACTTATGACAGATTGTTCAATGGAAGATTATATGACTATCTGCCGAAGAGCCAATCAGATGGTTGATGAATATAATTCTTCAAATATGTACAAATTCACTCTCTCATTTTCAAGCGGTGCAGCTCCGTCCGATCCTAAAAATTTTATATCACTTGAAGAACTGATAAAGGAAGCGGATTCGAATCTGTATGAAGAAAAAAAACGTAAAAAAACTGCAAGAATCAAAAAACCGCAAAATTACTTAAAATGAAATACAAGATAAGACAAATTTAAATATTATAAACTATTTTATTAAGTTAACCAATTCTATAAATTTTTCATTTTTACGGATATTATTAAAATCTTTATCTTTTGTGATTTTTTTTAAGTACCCCATTGACTCCTTATTTTTTTCATCTATCCAGTATTTATACAAAATATTCAAATATTCCAGTGATAATTCTTCATTATTAAGAAGACTATAAGTACATGCTGTATTGTAAATAGCCATAAAATGGTCCGGTTTTTTTGAAATAGATTCTTTAAATTTTGTTATGGCTTTATCATATTTTTTCTGCTTATAGTATTTATAACCTATCATATTAAGCCATACATAATCACCATCAGACTTAAGATCATTAATAAAAAAATACATAGAATTATAGAAATCATCCCCTCCCATCGGATGATAAAGTGTATAATTATAATTAAACATTATAAGAGACGGATCCGCCGGATGAAATAAAAAGTTATTGATATTATTTTTGACCTGGCCTTCCATTTTATCTTTGAAGGTAGTATATTCCTTATAACTTAAATCCATGTTTCGCTGTTGATGATCAATACTGAAAAGAAATAAATATTCATCTTGGTTTTCATTGTATAAAGTATAATAAAATTTATCTCCATATAACTGTTCATATGAAAAAACAAAGCCTAAGCCTGGTATTCTTGCATTGTTATTATCATCAATTTTTATTTGTTTAAAATATTTTTCAAAATTTTCATTTGAAATATCATATTTCCTGAAAAATAATTCAGCAGACTTTTCTCCTTCTTGTGCTTTCCTTGCGATTTTAGGATCTTCATTTTCAGAACCGGCATCTATAAAAAATTCCTGTATTTTAACATTGTTTTTCATATCATAAACATAATAATAAGCCTCACCTGCACCTGCTGAATTACTTGAGCTACTTAAATAAACAATATAAGTCATGTCAGAGGATATTGCCATAATGCTATTTCCATAAGATGATGTATCTGTAGCAAAAGCGGCTAATGTTGTGATAAAAACGATCAGTATCATACAGAGATATAATAATTTTTTCATTTTAATTCCTTTTAAATTTTATATAAAATAAATAAACTTTGTTGTCAATGATTAATTTCATTATATAACATGAAAGTAAATTTCAAAATAAAAAAGATTGACAACTATATAACATGTATTATAGTGACTATAGTACATGTTATATAGCAACAAGGAGATACATATGTCACTGCCGCATGCACTGCTTGGACTGCTGAAATATATGCCGATGACAGGTTATGAATTAAAAAAGTTTTTTGATGATTCAATTAATTATTTCTGGTCTGCTCAGATAAGTCAGATTTACAGAGAACTTAAAAAACTTGAAGAAAACGGTTATATAAAATCAGCACGGGAATCTGGTGATAAAGGTCCGGATAAAATAAGATACAGCATTACCGATTCCGGTTTTTCTTTTCTTAAAGACTGGCTTTCAAATGTCCCGGAAAATATTGATGAAGACAATAGAAATGCATTCCTGCTTCGAATAATGCTGCTTTCAAATTTAGGTGCTGAAGAAATGCATATGCAGATCCAAATGCGCCTTGAAAAATACAGAAAGTCACTGGCAGAACTTGAAACCGTGCGGGAAAAACTTTCATTCTATCTTGAACAGACAGGAAATGTGGACCTGCTTCCCTTCTGGAAAATTACTCTTAATAGAGGATTTCATGATATAAAGTCACATATTGAATGGGCGGAAGAATCTTTAGCCGTACTTGAAATTGAAATTAAAAAACTGAAATCAAAAAAAAAGTAATGCAGTTTAAAGTATGAAAAATACAGTTTTGAAATTTTACCTTATATAATATTTCAGGAGAACAAAATGCGTTCATTAAAAAATCATATTGTCAGAAAAAAATATTTATCCGTATTAATGATACTAATTTCAGTTTTAATTTTATTTAACGGATGTACAGTCACTGAAGCAATCCACACAAAAAAGAAAATAAGAGAAATGTTCCGCATGAATAAAAAACTTCAGCAGGAAGGATATTATACTGCTGAATTTGAATTTAAAATGCTCGGGGTATCATATTATCTCAATAAGGGTGAGTACAAGAAAGCTTTTGCAATGCTTGACCGTCTTTACAATCAGTTAGAGACCAGAGAAGGACTCATAAAAATACCGTCCTTTAAAAACAAAAGCGAGGAAATGGATTTCTACCTGAATCTTCAGAACCCTGAAACCGGTGCATTCATGGACAGCAGTTATCCTGTTTCGTCATTTACTGGTCCAACCGGTAATGTACTGGAACATCTGGATGAACTTGCAAGAGAAACAAACCGCCCTCTCAAACTGAAATATCCTCTGAAGTATCTTGATGAAATATGCACACCGGAAAAACTTGTAACATATTTTAATGATGTCGCCACAGTGAACTGGATTGCCGCTAAATTACCACAGACAACATTTCACAATACAAGGGATATTCTTAGTCTTTTTTTCGAAGACAGTGTTGTTATGAAATATAATCTGTATCCTGTAACTCCTGAATTTCAGCAGACAATGATTAAGTGGTTTTATGACTGGCAGGATGCTGAAACTGGACTTTGGGGGCCTAAAAATAAAAATGGGAAGCTTATGAAGAAAGATATTTCAAATACTGCTTCAATATTAAAAATATTTGTAAATAAAAATGGCGGTAATGCTTACCGGGACTACCCTCTCCGCTATAAAGATGCACTTTGCAATTCATTTCTGGATGACACTTTAAGTACAATTCCGGGAGATGATGATGTTGACGACTGGCATGAATGGAATCTTAAAGTTCCTAAAACCATAAATTCTTTTACACGTTACTTCTGGAATGACATCTCCGATAAAACAAAGATACGTGTTAAAAAGTTAATAGGACTGTATATTACAACATCTTTTAAAAAATTTTATGTATATGAAGAAGGGGCTTTTACAAATCAGCCTTACAGTAAGCACGCTGTTCTTGATGCATTCGGTACATATGCAATTTTCGAAAGTATTGGCGCCCTGTCTTCTGAAAAACAGATTAAATACTGGGGAAGCAGAGAAAATACTATTCAGAATTTAGGTGTATTTGAAAAAAGTGAAATCAGCGGAAAAGACCTGAAAGTTTTATTAAGGCAGAAAGAAGTCAATTCATTCCGGATTTATCAGAACGGCAGGCTGCCAGAGGAAATGACCGCCGGAGTAAGTGCAGTGTTTTATCCCCGGAAAAAAACAGTTCTTGATATAGTTGATCTCACACCTAGAATGAGATTATGGCTTAGTACAACAGATCAGTCAATGGGGAACTGGACTTCCAGGGATGCAGCCATTCAGAAAATGAATGAAATAAAAATCATGGAAGTTCCTGTTTATGAAAACGGGATTCCGGTTGATATTATTAACAGCTTCTTTAAAAATGCAGATGAATTATCAATAATCGGATTTGACATATTGCAGATTCCGGTTTGTGAAATTACTTTTGCAGGAAAAAATTAAATAAAAGTACAAAGGGAATAAATCGGATGATAAAAAAATACATTTCAGTCTGTATCATTTTATGCGGTTTATGTGTGCCGGTTTTTGCAGAAGATATGAATTCAAGCGACTGGGTTTTATCGATTTTTGCGGCGGAAAAAATATCTCCTGCAGAAACAGGAAGTAAAAACTATGAAATCGGAAAACCGGGTCCAGGTGCCAGAATTACTTTCAGAAATAAGTACAGTATGCAGTTAATGATTTTTAGTCTTGGAGTATCTGCAGTCATGTATTCTGATGACTATTTATATCTATCCGCTTCAATGAATCTTGAGCCGGATGATATTTCTGATATACAGGATGTTTCATTAATTTCCTCCGTCGAAGCGTCCGCAGGATTTTTATTTCTGGAAACAAATATAAATGCTGAGGAGAATTTTTCTTTATACAATATAGAGCACAGCGGTTTTACAGTATCACCCGGTTTAGCTTTGCGCGGAAAAATAAAAGATTTCCTTAAATTCAGTCTTACTGAATCAATTACATGGGCAGATGAAACCCATATGGAAAAGAATTTCAGTGAAACGGATGATGGTGAAAAATACTGCGAAGGTTCAGCTTTTGAATCATATGCAACAAAATTTGCAGTAAAATGGGTTCCGTCGGAAAAATGGACTATAAAGTTTTCTGCATTACGGGGAAGCTATCTCGAAAAAGCATCCAACAGTCCGGCAGTTAAGAACGAAGGTGGTGATGTTTTCTGGGAAACAAAATTGATGGTAACTTATCTGATTTCCCTGTAAAATGGATCAGCCACAATACCTTCAGAGGATTGCTTCTTTTTCGAAATATTCCGCATAGTTTTTAACTTTTAATATAGTTTTCCTTCAAAATCAGACTAAAACAGCAATAAAATAAATACAAAAATGTATTTCGCATATATTTTTGTGTTCTAAAATTGTATCAATACATAAATGTAATTTACAGTAATGAAACAAAGATATTGAAAAACTGATAGCCAATATCCGGTGTTTTTTTTATATATCATGTAAACATTGAAATTGATTATTAGGAGAAAATTATGTCAAAGAAAAATGTTGAAGAATTTCTAATTGCCGGCGGATCCGATAAAAACATCAGGGCAAAATATGATGAAATTGAAGATAAGGAAATTTTTGTTTCAATGGCAAATGAAGACGGATATTCATTTACACTTGAAGAATTCACTGCAGTTCTTAATGAATCAGGTGATTCGTTCGAGTCTTTTGGAAATCCGAGAAAAAAAGGAATCTGGTGGAAGTAGATTATCCACCTTATTAAATCAGCTCCCTCTTTTTTAACATAAATTTTATTTTTTTTGGAGCCGGTGCTGCTTTTTGCATCGGCTTAACCTTTTCATTAAAAACGGATTTTTTATTCCCATGCGAACTTTGCACCGGCTTTTTTCAAAATACGATATATGGAATATGACTGGTTAAAATCCATTACTGTAAATATTTCATCAGTCTTTTTTTCACCAATTCCGAAATATGAAGCTAAATATGATAAATTACCGGCTTTCGCCTGAAATTTATCATTTATATCAGCACCGTTTTCAATAAGGAGCTTAACCATTTGAAAATTTTCATTTTCTACCGCCTTAAATAATAAAGTGGCGCCTTTAGGATTTCTGTAATTTACATCAGCTTTATTCTGAAGAAGAATTTCAGCAGCCTCATAATTATTCCTGCTGACTGCAGCAAATAAAGGGCTGGTGTCTTCTTCGAGATACTTAACTTTGTTTTTCAGAATTATTTTATTGGATATATTTTTTCTTAGCAGTTCCTTAAGTATGGAAACAGAATTATTTAATGCACAATGATAGATGTCAAATTCGGTGTCATAATCAGAATTAGTATTAATCAGATATCTGTACATTTCCAAATTGTCTTTTTCTATGGCTTTTTCAATGAGTTCATTAAAATTATTAAAGTCATATCCCCTTTTGATGAACAGATCAATTATTTCATATCTGCTGAATTCCACTGCAGTCTTAAGTGAAACAGTACAATTTACAAACTGCGGTTCATACTCCGTAATAAGATATATAACATATTTAATATCATTCTTTTTAATTGCCATGTTCAAATCATGAGTGTAAAAACCGTAACCAATTAATTCTGTTATATAATCAGGTTTTTTATCATAAAGGTATTCAGCGGCATCAGCACCAAGATACAAATAAGCATAGTCTGCAAGAGTGAAAGGATCAGTAACATCAATATAAATTTTATGATATAGTTCAATCTGTTTTTCATGATCAGCAAGCATTTTGAATGCTTTCTCGTTTTTCATTAAGACTGATAAAAAAACCGGCTTTGATCCCAGATAACCGGAATTTTCATTATTGTCAGTGCTGTAAAGAGAAAGCAGATATTGAAGAATTTCATTTCTGCCGAGGAAGGCAGCGAGATGAACCAGTGTACAGTCATTTGTTATTTTATAAATACTAATATTGGTTTCATTGACATTTTTTCTGATATTTGCAAGATCATCATCAAGAACATATTTAAACAGTTTCTGTATCCATATTATATCTTTGAATGAATTTATCGTATCCATTACCATTACGATATTTTGTGTCCGCCACGCATAATCAAAAAGTGAATCACCGTTAAACATTTCAATTTTTTCAAGATTTTTTACATAAGGCAGTATTATTTTCAATGCCTGTTCGTTTCGTGATATATATGCTTTTCCAAGAACCCACATGAAATCTCTTTCCTGGACATCCTTAATTACCTCGCGAAGTATGTTCATCCTGTTAAATTCTATTGCTTTCCGGGCGGCATCATCCGGAGATTGAAGATGCCCGATGGATTTAAGATACTTAAAACAATTTAGCGCTCCCTGCATAACTGAATAGTCCATGACAGGAATTCTTACTTTCCGGCTGCTTTTTTCTGTAATTTCCACCTGGCAATCATAATAATTTATATCTATCAAAACTGCTTTTTTAAGTTCAGAAACATTATCTTTGTCAATTATTTTTCTTAAAGCGGATTCAGTTTTATAAAAACTTTTTTCAGCATCGTCCCATTCCTTTTTAAAAATTTCAGCAGCATTGTCATTTTTACCTATTTTGTTTTTTAAACTTAAAATTATTTCCTTTCCTGAATCCGGGGAAATATAATTAACATCGGCACCTTTTTCAAGCAAAAGAAATATGAGCGGTTTTAATTGTGAAGGATCGGATAATACAAATGACAATGGAGAATGTTCTGTTTCATAATGAGTCTTAAAATTAATATTAACCGTATCATTTCTGTTCAATAAAATCCAGGCTGCAGTATATTTCCCGGTGATAAGTGAGTAACCTAACGCGGGATATCCGGTTTTGTTTCCTGTCGAATCAGTTATTGGAACCTCTAAATTGTCATCAGTTACCGCTTTACTTAAATTAATAGAATAAGTTTTAAAATCGGTCTCATCACCGGAATCAATAATTTCTTTAAGGTTTAAGGAGGGTTCTGCAAGGATATTTACCGAACAAAACAGTATCATTAAAAATGCTAACCGCATATTCCTTTTTCTCATAATTCCTCCGCATTTATTATATACATACGGTATTAAAAATTTATTTTAACATTATACCTTTATCAAAAAATTTTTTAATTCTTTACCGCTGAAATATATTCCAGTGAACCCGCAGAATCAAGAGGTTTGAAAATGTCAATGCATCTGACTATTCCTTCATCTGAAATAATGCTTATTCCACGTTCCGGATAAACGTATTCATCATAATCATTTGTATGGATAATTACATAATCGGATCCGTACCATTCGATTATGTTCTTTGTGGTTTCCATGTAAATAACTTTACCTTTTACTTTTAAATTCATAAATTTATCATCCGGATAACAATAACTTGTGAGTACAAAATACACAAGTCTGTTATTTGAAAAATACATGACATATACAGGATATGGATAATCAATTCCGGAGATATCATTATCGAAAGTCAGCTCTGTATCAAAACCCTGATAAAATAAAATCATCTGCTCAGGGTCATATCCAGATTCAACATATTCATTATATGCCAGGTCATACCATATCTTATTTGTCGGATTTCCGAAAATTAACAGGACATCCTCCATTGACATGCCGATTCTTAATTTTCCAATACCATGACCTGGGATAATATCATTAAAATTTTCATTGTCTGCATTTGAAATGTGTTTTCCCGGGGTAACGCAGGACTGAACTGACATTAAACACACAGCTAACATGATTTTTAATAGATATCTGTTGAACATTTATTGCCTCAGTATTTTTAAATAAACATTTACATATTGGTATAAAAGCTGATCTTTATGCAATTGTTTTTTCCTTATAACTAATAATCAGTGTTATAAATTTAACAAAATCTTTATGTAAACAGATCAAATATAAAAATTTGGTAATTAAATCATACTTTATCAACTATTTAAATGTTTAATTTAATTGACTTTTATTTTCAACTGTGAAATTTTTAAAAAACAATATTATATATATATTAGACGGTGAAAACAAATGCTGAATGCTAACACCAGAATGAAATCTTTTTTTCTTAAAAAATATGAAAACAGATCTTTTATGGATAGAGAACGAGCAGCAGTCTTCATGTGGATGCAGATTTCCTTTATGTTTTTAATTTCATTCTCAGCAGTCAGTACAAACTTATTTTCACGTGAAACTGCTACAATATATTATAATCTCAGTATGGGAGTAATTTTTACTGGTTTTATGTTAAGTCTCTTTATTCTTAAATCCGGTCATTTCATTACAGCTGTATATTTCGGCATATTACTGCCCTTTTCTCTTGTGGTCATGCAGGCATATCAGGTCAATACTCTTCAGGGAAAATATATTTACCTGATCTATCTGATGGTTTTTATCGTATTATCCGCACTTTACGGCAATAGAAAGACAATTGCATTTACAACTATTCTTACAATATGCGCAATAGTGTTTATTTTAAAAAAATCAGAAGGAATAATGAGTGCATATCACATCAAAATAACCATTACGCATGCATCAATAACAGCTGTTTTTATTTCTTCAATATGTTTTTTAATCTTTAAAATTGTTAATTCCACTCTTATGGAAGCACTTAATAAAAACATTGAACTGGAAAAATCATCAGAAGAAAATAAAAACATCATATCAACATGCACAGTTGTAGCTGAAACCCTTTTGGAAACAGCAAACTCACTTGCAGGAAATTCATCGTCATTTTCAACAAATGCACAGGCACAGGCAACAAGTATAGAGGAAATGACGGCAACTCTTGAAGAGATTTCAGCATCATCCGAATCATCGGCTGAAATGACTGTACTGCAGAACGCAAAAGTTGCTGCCTTAATTGAAGATCTGAAAAAAATGTTTTCTTTTATATCTTCCGGGCAGGAAAAAATGAATTCAGCTCTTGAATTAAAATCAGCTCTTGATGAGCGGATAAATAATTCTCTCGAAGAAATAAAAAAGTGTAAAATAGCAATGGATAAGGTAATTATTAGCAGCGGAAAAGTGACAGAATCAACATCGCTTATTAATGATGTTTCTGACCAGATAAATCTGCTTTCATTAAATGCATCGATAGAAGCGGCACGAGCAGGTGAACAGGGCAAAGGATTTGCTGTTGTGGCCCAGGAAATCGGCAAACTTGCAGACATGACTCAGAGCAATGCAAAGGATATTACAAAACTTGTACAGATAACTGATAATGAAATGGAAAATACAAGCAAGGCATTAAACAATGTAAACATGTCATCAGAAGAAGTTCTTCACCTTGCTTCCCGATTCGGTAACCTTGTTATTGAAGTAAATAAAATTTCTGAAGAAGATCTGTCAATAAACTCCAAACTTCAGAGCAGTTCAGTTTCAATACTTGAAGAATCTGAATCAATTAATTCATCAATGCAGGAACTTAAAAGTGCACTTCTGGAGATTACAAAGGCAATATCTGTAATTAATGAGTCTACTCAAAATCTTGCTTCAGGTGCAGAGGATATCACAGGTTCATCGGATAATCTGGCAAACTCTGCTGAAAAATTAACTGAGATTCTTAATAAAAAAAAGGAAGATAATCTTTAACGGATATAATAGAAATTATTATCTGAACCAGTCTATTAATTTATCTGCGATCAGTTTTTTGTCCGGTCCCTGAGTCATGACATGGGGACTTTCAGTAAGAATTAATTTTTCGCATTTAGCTGACCGGACGTTCATTTCAATAATATCAGCCACTTCTACGGGAATGGCCTGATCTCCATGAGAAACAATAGTGAATACATCACCTGTGACTTTTTTCAGTTTTTTCAAACATAGTTTTTGAATTTTAAGCAATTCGGCCGCCGGAGACATGTAATTCCATTTCCAGTACTGCTCCGCCAGATACCT
>JAFGJZ010000019.1 GCA_016928815.1 Spirochaetota bacterium | reverse complement strand
TTCTTAATATATTTTCCGCCTCCTGCAAGTTCACGAAGCATAAGTCTTTTAATGTCGCTGTCAAGGGTAGATACATAATCAGCATATGAGTTTATAATTGAAAACAGCTGTTCTGATGGAGATACACCTTCAAATGGAACATTACTGATATTTTCAAAAATTTTCGAAGTAAAATTTTTAATAATTGATTCATACAGTACCTCCTTGCTCTTGTAGTGATAATAAATCATTGCCTTGTTCAAGCCCGCATTTTCAGCTATTCTGTCAACTCTCGCTCCGCCGAATCCAAACTCTGCAAATTCCTCTACAGCAGCCTTAATTATCTTTTCCTGTGAATTCAAACTGTCTTTATTTTTCTTTTTCAAATACACCCCCGATTCAGCACCTGCATATATTTAACTAACTATTTAGTTAAATATATGCAGCGTATCAGATTTAGTCAAGATTAATCAGAAAAAAATTTTAAATTATCTTTTAATTTTCCATCATCACTTCAGTGTTATTTTTCATTCCAGTTTGACTAATTTCAGTCTTTTAATAAATACCGGCTTCAAAAATCCCATTTTTTTAATATATTTATCGTAACTACTAAAAATATTTTCTGTTTTTTGATACCCCCTTTCTTTTTCATATTTTTTTATCAATTTTTTCCAGAAAAGAATAAAACCGATAAAAGCAAGTTTTGAAATTGAGATTTTTAATTTCTGACGTGAACCGGAATAAATTTCCACCTCACGCGAATCAAGGGAATAATGAAGAGTTTCCCAACCTGCTGTTACATGATTTTGATATTCTGTAAGCTTACCCGTTATTCTGCCAGGAATTGCTTCTTTCAATACAATACACATTAAATCCTTAAATATTCCGGACATCGATAAATTAAATTTCTGTGCAGCAATGACAATTTCTTCATAAAAAACAATATCCACATAAGCAGAAGTATTCATAATAGTGTTCTCCATTAATAAAGCTCTTACTTATATAACGATAAATTCATGAAAAATTTAAAAAAATTTCAGTCATTAGTCCGATTTCATTTCATATATTATTGATTTTTTATTTGACGGAAAATTTTTTGCATGATAGTTACGAAAAAAAAGGAGGAATAATGAATTTCATAAAAAAAATAATTAAATATTCTGCAGTAATTCTTATTTTAAACTCAGTTGCTCAGTTATCAGCCGCAGGTACTGACTCGATATTTGAAAATGCCGCTTCAGCTATTACTGAAACTTACGTTAAATCCAATCCTTCGAAGGGAATGAAAAAAGGTATTGCTGTTTTAAAGTTTGAAGAATCAGGCGAACTTGTAAAGCAGAAAGGACTCGGTACCACTGTACAGTCATTATTCAGTAATGCTTTAATCAATTCTACTGTTTTTCATCTCATTGACAGAGACAACCTGGAACAAAGATTTAAAGAAGCCGAATTATCAATGACCGGCATCGTTGATCCGGAAACTCTTATAGAATCCGGAAAGGAAACCGGAGTTGAATATCTGCTGACCGGATCAATTTCCGAAGAAGGAGAAAACTTTCTGATTGCAGCCTCACTGATAAATACTGAAACCGGAGCTGTAATAGCCAGACAGAATTTCAGAATTCTACAGTCAAAACTTGTCGATAAACGGAAACAGCTTGCCTATGACTACATTTCGACTTTCGGAATTGGCGTAAACATGCAAACCCACTATGCATTTATTCAATCACCGGTTGACAACATAACCATAATGAATGACATTTATGTCAGCTATAGACCTTCACTGAATATTAACTATAAACTGGGAATTACTCATCTATTTGCTGAATTTAATGACAGCAGCAATGTACTTACATCCTCATTATATTCAAATTACAATTCTGCTAACGTAATTGCATATGATCCGAATATTAAAAGCGGATACAACGGCGGACACATAGATCACATTGCTCCGTATTTAGGATTTGAATATAACAGGATGATATCTGAAAAATTTGCTGTCGCCATGGGAGCCGGCATTACAGTACTCCATGGATTAATTCTCGAACAGGGATACAGTACAAATCCGGTCCGAACATCTCCGTATGACGGATCTCCGACAGATTTTATAATTAAAAACAGCATGACAATTGAACAGAAATTTAAAACAACCGCCATGTTCAGATTGGAACTCAGACCTCAGTATTTCATCAGTCCGCGAGCAACCTTAGGTCTTTTTCTGACAGCTTTCTATACTCCGGATCTTCGTATTGAAAGTACTGATTTCGGTGACGGATACACTCTTTATCCGAATGAATCCGAAGGAGATACCGATCCTGCAGACTGGCGGCTTGGTTTTAATGCGGAACAATTCGGTCTCGACAGTAATGTTCAGAAGAATTTAAAACTTACCGGTTTTTCTGCAGGTATATCATTGAGTTTTTATTTTTAAAACAATTAACATTAAACCGGACTTAATCAATTTGCAGATGTTGATAATCATAAAAAACGCCCTGTTAAAACAGGGCGTCTCATTATTCATTTCATTTATGTATGCATTAACAAACTACATTGATGGTGGTGTATCCTGAACAGTTTTCGAATCAATATATATATATTTTCCGGGAATAAGAACAGTCCATTTTTCTCCGCGTTTTATAATTACACCTTGTATGACCTTTCCATTATAAAGTATAATTTTATCAATTCTGCCGTATTGCTCTTTAATTTCAGCAAGAGACTTTGGCATTGCCTTTCTCTTTGCTTCGGTATTTTTATTACGGATTACCTTAACCTTATCCATCATTTCAGTATTTTTTCTATTTAATTCCTGTGCATCTATCTTAACTTTTTTCAAAACCGGTATGTCTTTAATCGAAGCATTCATAAGTTCTTCATCTTCAGTCATGTCCCGTATTTCAAGAAGCTGGTCTTCGGATTTTACAACTATAGTCTGTTTTGAAGAAGCTGTCTCTTTTTTATTACTATTACGCTCAGTAACCTCAACCTTACCTTCGAGTACCGCGACAATAATAATATTATCTCCTGTTTCATCATAACGGACACTGTAAATAGTTCCTCGGACAGCTGCTAGCGCAGTAGGAGTTTTAATTTCAAAATTATCATCTTTAAGAAGTTTATCAACCCTTGCAGTCACCTCTCCTTTTTTCAGAAGAAGACTTTTATCACCGGGATTTAAAATTATATCAAAGTTTATTTCAGAGTTCTCCGAAAGCTTAATCATTGCATTTTCATTTATTCTTACAGCTGCATATGATTTTTCTCCGGTTATAATTGTATCTGTTTTTTTAATAACACCATTTAATTCAGCGGATTTCTCGACACCGTCGCTGATAATTTTAACATCACCGACAATCCATACAAAATATGAATTTTCTTCAGACTTCATAATGCCGCTGCATGAAACAAATAAAACGAGTAAAATAAGAATTACTGAATTTGAAATTTTTAAGTTCATTACAATACCTCAATTATTGTTTGTTCAATAATACAGGAA
>JAFGJZ010000018.1 GCA_016928815.1 Spirochaetota bacterium | reverse complement strand
TTGAAATGTGTCTTGGTCGAAACATTTTAGGAGTTATTTCCAATGGGGTCATTCTATTTTTGTTGCATTAGTTTATTGAATTGAGGATATCCCATTCTGAAGAACCTGAAATACCGCTTTACAATATCATACATAAATTTCTAATTGACATCAGGATTCTTTTAAGTATTATATATATATGCCTTTTACTGATGATATAAATGCAGAAGAAACCCCTTCCTTTAAAGAGGCACTTTCTTCAGAAAAAATCAAAGCAATTTACAATGTAAACTACATTTCAATGGCCGGTAATCTGTCTTCCGGTGTACTCATTGCGGTTGTGCTTTTTATTAATTTCGGTGCTTTTATTTCAATCTCATGGTATTCCCTTATTTCCAGTTTATCATTTTTGCGCCTGTTTTTTTATAAAAAGTTTCAAAAGGAAAGTATGTACCGCCCGAATAAATTCTGGGCGCGTATTACCTTTATCTGGCTTATTCTTACCTCTGCCGCCTGGAGTATAATACCCGCATTTTTGTTTAAAGATGCAGCTGTGGAATATAAAATAATTATGATTTTTGTAATTACAGTCATTGCTGCCGGAGGACTCTCTACTCTTGCCGTGAAAAAAAGTTATTATATGATATATATCTCTTTTTTAATTCTGCCACTGAGCTACCACTTTTTCATGGAAAGAACCTTTACAGGGTATTCAATCGCATTTGCATGCATATTCTACCTGTTTCTGCTTTATTTTTCAGGCAGACGTCAATGCAGTGTGCTTGAAGAGGGATTTAAGACTAAAATTAAATTTGAAACTGCCAGAAATGAATTACGAATTAGTGAAACCAGGTTTTCCGCCATATTTAACGAAGCACCGATAGGAATTTTTTATTATAATAGCGATTTCGTAATTATTGAATGTAATGAGTATTTTTCAAAAATTTTACGTGCCCCGAAGCCTGCATTAATCGGTTTAAATATGAAAAAATTGAATGATTTAAGAATTTTTCCTGCCATTTCAGCCATTTTTGAAGGTAAAATCGGTAAATATGAGGGTGAGTATTCGACAAAAATATCCGGTACAACATTATGGGTAGGACTGCAGACAGCTCCGATTTATGATAAAATCGGAAATATATCCGGAGGGGTTGGAATTGTTGAAGATTTTACTGAAAAAAGAAAAGTTGAAGAAAAAATAGAGTATCAGGCCTATCATGACAGTCTGACTCTTCTTCCAAACCGTGATCTGCTTCTCGACCGTCTTAAAATGGCGGTTAAACAGTCAAGACGGCATGGATACAAGGGGGCTCTTCTGTTTCTTGATCTTGACCGGTTTAAAACTATAAATGATTCTCTCGGTCATCAGATAGGCGATATTCTTTTGAAACAGGTTGCAAACCGTCTTTTTAATCTGACACGTGAAGAGGATACAGTTGCGCGTCTTGGAGGAGATGAATTTGTAATACTTCTGCCTGAACTTTCTGATGATCTCCATCATGCCTTAAGCTATACAAAAATGGTTGCCGATAAGGTTCACGAAGCTCTGTCCGTTGCATTTGATGTAGAAGGTCATGTCATACATACTGCAACAAGCATCGGGGCCTCGATTTTTCCCCAGCCTGATGAAAGTCACATTGATATTCTTAAACATGCAGATATGGCAATGTACAAGGCAAAGGAGGAAAGTAATTCATCAACACATTTTTATGATACTGAAATGGATGAATACCTTAAAAAGAACCTCATGCTTGAGAATGATCTCAGTGAGGCTCTGTTTAAAAGGCAGTTTGAAATATATTTTCAGCCGATAGTTGAGATCAGAACCGGCCGGATTAAAGGAGCGGAGGTGCTTCTGCGCTGGAATCATCCTGAACTCGGGCTGGTTTTTCCTGGGGATTTCATCGAAATAGCGGAAGATACAGGTCTGATCATACCCATAGGTACGCAGGTGCTGGAAATGTCTCTGGAAACGATAAGCACCTGGTCTGAGCATCCTTTTGATAAAATAAATCATATCAGCATTAATGTAAGCGTAAAACAGTTCCGGCAGGCCGGTTTTGTGGATAATTTCAGGCAGATGCTTGAGAAATATCCCGGGGTAGCTGAAAAGATTATCCTTGAATTTACTGAATCAATCCTGATTGAGGATTTTCAGAATACTCTGATGAAAATTGATGAATTCAGGAAATACGGCGTCAGATTTGCAATTGATGATTTCGGAACGGGGTATTCATCTTTAAGTTATCTTAAAAAGCTGCCTCTTGATATTCTCAAGATAGACAGGGAATTCATAAAGGATGTTCTCATAGATGAAGATGATGCGGCCATCGCGCGGACCATGATTGATATAGCAGCTCATTTTAATCTTAAAATAATAGCTGAAGGTGTTGAGACAATCGATCAGGTTCATTTTCTCGATAATCTGAAATGTGAATTCTACCAGGGGTACTACTGCAGCAAACCTGTGAAACTCGAAGTTTTTAAAAAGCTTGTGACTGACAA
This sequence comes from Spirochaetota bacterium, assembly GCA_016928815.1. GTDB lineage: Bacteria > Spirochaetota > UBA4802 > UBA4802 > JAFGJZ01 > JAFGJZ01. Next base: position 39,114 of record JAFGJZ010000018.1, on the reverse strand, counting down.
TTACAGCCCTGAAATCAGATAACTGCTCCGCAGCTGCCGCATTTTATGGTATCACCTTCAAGAAACTTGCTGTTAAAAGGGGCACCGCATGCAGGACAGAACTTGAAATCAGTCCTGTGGTACTTTCCCTCTTCGGTAAAAAATTCATCAGTTGTTCTGTCAAAATTACCCTTTACAAGCTGAAGTGAAATCACTTTTGCCAGGACTTTACCGGCATGAGGAACCGAGCAATGCATTTTTTCAGCCAGATTGAGCAGAGTAATCCGGCGGTATGTCCTTATGATGCTGGCGGCTGTTTCCACCTGTTCTTCAAAAAGTGAATTCCTGTACCCTGTATATAAAAGTGCGGCTGCTATCAATAACAGTGAAATTGAAAAGATGGCAATTCCCCTGCCTGCATCAATTTCCTCCTGTGCTGCACTTGTAAAGTACATCGCAATTCCCAGGAGCATCATCAGAACACCGACACTTCCGATTAAATATCCGAGAAATTTCTGAATGTTGTCTTTGACTGATAAACCCATATTTTTACTCCTTCTGTTTATCTTAGAATAATCAGAGAAAATTTTCAATAAATTTATTTACATCATACATAAAACACATGTAATATTTATTTTTATTGTATTTCTTTTAAAAAACTGGTTATTTCCGTTCGATTATGTTAAATTTTCATGAAGCTTTGTTTTACCTCTATAGAGATAAACCGGAAATCAGGAAAGGGTGTGCCGATGTTTGAACGCCGCAAAGAACTTTTTATGCTGAGTCTTTTTTTAATTGCAGGTTTCATTTCGACCTCTCTGGCAAGTTATTTTGTCTCTTTAAATTCAGTCCGAAACCAGCTGATTAATACGGAACTGCCGATTACAAGCGATAATATTTATTCTGAAATACAGAATGATCTGCTGAGGCCTGTGTTCATTTCTTCTTTGATGGCTTCAGACACTTTTTTACATGACTGGGTTGTTACAGGTGAAAAGGATATCAGGAAAATTGAGAAGTACCTTAATGAAATTAATACCGAATTCGGGACTTTTACCAGTTTCTTTGTTTCTGAAAAAACAGGAAATTATTATCATCCGTCAGGTATTCTGAAAAAAATTGAAGAGGGTTCCGCAAGGGATGAATGGTATTTCAGAGTCAGGGACATGAAGCATCCTTACGAGATAAATGTTGATATTGATATGGCTAATAATGATGAAATGGTTATTTTCATCAACTATCGCGTTACGGATTACCTCGGAAATTTTATTGGAGCAACCGGTGTAGGTCTGAAGGTATCCTCGGTTAATAAAGTACTTTTAAGATATCATCAGAAATATAACAGTCAGATTTATTTTCTTGATACATCAGGCCGGGTTAAACTTTCAAATTTTGAACTGCTTCATATCAATTATGATCTATTAAAGAATTCAGACATGAAAGAAGTAACCCGTAGAATACTATCAAAGGAATCGGATAATTTTCAGTATGAACGGAACGGTGTGACCATTTATCTGAACAGCAGATTTATTCCCGAGTTCAAGTGGTATCTTGTTGTTGAGAGATCGAATGAAAATGTTGAAAGGGTAATTTCGAACACTTTCATTCTTAACCTTTTTATATGTCTGATAATTACGGTCATTGTACTTTCAATTAATGTTTTCATCATCAGAAAATATCAGATAAGACTGGAAAATCTGGCCGGAACGGACAGGCTGACCGGTGTGGACAACAGACTTGTTTTTGATCTGGTCGGACCCATGGCTGTAAAGGATGTTAACAGAAACGGAATCAAATATTCCATGATTATGTTTGATGTTGATAACTTTAAAAGTATTAATGATTTTTATGATCACATTACAGGTGATGAGGTGCTTAAACAGGTTAGTATGCTGACCCGTAATTCGATACGCGAAATTGATCAGCTGTTCAGATGGGGCGGAGATGAATTTATAATAATTCTAAAGAACTGTGATGTGGACAATGCGTATAATATTGCTGAAAACATCCGGAAAAAGACCGAGTCGTCAAATTTCTTTTTTAAATCCAAAAAACTTCATGTAACTCTCAGCATGGGAGTAACGGAATTTGTAAAAGATGAATCTCTTGAAGCATGCCTGAAGAAATCGGACATTCTCCTGTTAAAGGCAAAGTCAAACGGCAAAAACCGAGTGGAAAAAGAGTAATTATCTTTATTGTTTCATGCTCTGATTCCTTGATTATTTGTGAGAAACTTAATCAGTATATCAGAATGTCTTTTTCAGCTTAAACCGTGAAGAAAAGGATTTAAGAAATTGATGACTGACATGTGCATTATATGTTTAGTTTTTGTTGACAATACTGATATGCCGCTTCTACATTTGTTATGTAATAAACAAATCGGAGAATAAGTGTAATGAATGAATTACTGGAATTGAAAGAGAAACGGCAGCATGGTTCATTTCTTTTTCATTTTGCTGTTTATGAAATAAGCAGCAACTTTCCTGATATACTTCCTCACTGGCATAATGAACTTGAAATTCTTGTCGGAATAGAAAACGAGACTGATGTCAGAATCGGAGAAGAGGATTATAAAATTCAAAAAAACGAGATACTTATCGTTCCATGTAACGCCATTCATTCTTCCAACTCCTATAATAAAAAATATCTCTGTTATGCCGTTCTTTTTGATTCTGCAATGCTTGGGAGCAATCTTATTGATTCCTGCAGAATGAATTACATTGATCCGATAATTAACCATACAGTTGATTACAATTTACACATTACTGCTGATACCCAGTGGGGAAAGAATATCATCAGCAGGATGAACCGTATTATTGAACTGAATTCTGAAAAATCTTTTGCTTTTGAATTAGGCATAAAAAGTTCACTTTATGATGTATTTTACGAACTCAGTTCCAATTTGCCGCAGAATAGGAAAATTGAAACTCTGAAAAACCCGGAAGTTGAAAAATTGAAGCATTCATTAATTTTTATCGAAAAAAATTATATGAATAAGATTACAATTGATGAAATGGCAGGACAGAGTTTCATGAGTGTGTATTATTTCTGCAGATATTTCAAAAAGGTTCTTGGGATGACCCCGTTTAATTTTCTGAATCAGTACCGTATTCAGATGGGAGCCAAACTTCTGAAGGAAACAGACCTGCCGATCACTTCAATTGCATTTGATGTCGGATTCAACGATTCAAGTTATTTTTCAAAAATGTTTCAGAAATATATGAATTGCACGCCTACAGATTTTAAAATTTCAAGCTGAGAAATCTAACAGTCTATAAAATGGCAATATTGTTGTACTCAAAAGCAATATTTTACCAGCAAATCCCAATAATTCTGTTTTAAGTATAATTTCAGTACAATTTACTTATTATATATCTTCCGGTAACAATAAATTCCGGATATTTTTGTATTGAAAAAGCAATATTGTTTTAAAAATTGGCAACATGATACCTGCATGCAAATGCAATATACGATATTTTTATTTTACAATTTTTAAAAATAAAAAAGGGGATAATGAGTATGAAAAAAAATCTGATTTATTCAGTCATTTTTGTCCTGATTCTTTTCGCAGCCGCAGGCTGTTCGAAAACAGACGGTCAGAAAGATGGAATAAAAAATGTTACAATCTGGTATTACTGGGAAACTGAAAAACATCAGAAAACACTTAATAAGATAATTTCTGATTTTAATGAATCACAGACCCAGATAGTTGTTAAAGCGGAATATATTCCATTCGCTGAATTTAAAAAGCAGCTTTCTATCGGTACGTCTGCAGCAAAGCTTCCGGATATAGTTATTATTGACAATCCTGATCATGCGTCCTATTCGGCAATGGGTATTTTTGCGGATATAACAGAGAAAATGAAAGACTGGACTGATCTGAACCAGTATTTTGAAGGACCGTTGAATTCATGCAAACTTGATGGAAAATTATACGGAATTCCTTTCGGAAGCAACTGTCTTGCACTTTATTATAATGAAGATATGATGAAAGCTGCAAATGCCAGTGTTCCTCAGAGTTGGGATGAACTTCGTGCCGTCTCAAAAAAACTTACTAAGGGCAGTGTTAAAGGTCTCGGATTTTCAAGTCTTCCTAATGAAGAAGGAACATTTAATTTCCTGACATGGGTGTGGTCAACCGGAACAAGCGCATTTGGAATTAATAATCCGGAAGGTATTAAATCTCTTGCATATGTCAGTGATCTTGTGAAAGACGGATCGGTTCCTAAAGAAGCGATTAACTGGACCCAGGGCGATGTTATGCATCAGTTTATTTCCGGAAATCTTGCAATGATGATAAACGGACCATGGCAGATTCCAACTATGCGTCAGGAAGCTCCGAAACTCAACTGGAACGTTGCTCTGATACCTAAAGATAAACAGTATGCATCTGATCTCGGCGGGGAAAACTTCGGTGTTGTTAATGGTCAAAATGTTGATGCATCACTTGAGTTTATAAAGTTTGCATGCGAGCCTGACAGGATTAAAACATACATAAATGATTTCGGATATATTGCATCCCGTAAAGATGTTGCTGAAACACAGTTTGCAGAAGATGACAAAATTATGAAATTATTCGCAGAAGAAATGCAGTATGCGCTGCCTCGCGGACCGCATGCGAAATGGCCTGAAATTTCCAATGCTATTTCTCTTGCGTTTAATGAGGTGATGACAGGGGTTTCTTCACCTGCAGATGCGGCAAAAAAAGCTCAGAAAACTATCGATTCAATTATTAAATAATTAAAGCCTGTTGATTTAACTGTTCCCCTCTACAGTCCGGCAGCATGATCTCTGATAATTTCAATAAGAGCATGTTGCCGGTAATTCAGGCATATTCTGCATTTTTTCAGCAGGAATTTAGGGAAGGTCTATGGAAAAAATATTTAAAAAAGTATCTGGTAAAATTGGTTTTGAGTATCTTTATGTTCTTCCGGCACTGGCTTATATGCTGTTTTTTGTAGGTTATCCGATTGTAAGTAATTTTATCTTAAGCTTTCATGAAGTATCAGTTCTGACATTGAATTCACCAGATAAGGAATTTATCGGAATCAGTAATTATATTACCTTATTCAAAGATGCAGTTCTTTTAAGATCAATTTGGAATACTGTCTTATATACCGTACTGTGTATTCTATTTCAGTTTGTAATCGGATTTGCATTGGCACTGTTTTTTAATAAACATTTCTGTACTTCAAAATCCGTCAGGGGATTTCTGATGATTCCATTAATGATTCCCATAACTGTAACAGCTTTAATTTTTAAATTTATGTTTTCATCTAATGTAGGTATTATCAATCAGCTTCTGCAGACGTTAAATCTGATAGATGCACCGGTAGAATGGCTCATTCAGCCGGGAACTGCAATGTTTGCACTGATTTTTACAAATATATGGATTGGAATACCATTCAATATGATTTTGATTTCAACAGGTCTTACAACAATTCCTGTTCAGTTATATGAAAGTGCTGACATAGACGGGGCGAATTCTTTTGAAAGGTTTCTGTATATCACACTGCCAATGCTGAAACCGGCAATACAGTCTGTTTTAATTCTGGGATTTATATATACCTTTAAGGTATTTGATCTGGTTTACGTAATGACAAACGGCGGTCCGGTGGACACAACACAGATGCTTTCAACATATTCGTATAAACTTTCCTTTTCCCTGTTTAAATACAGCCACGGTGCAGCTGTTGCCAACATTCTTTTCGTTATACTGTTTGCCGTAAGTCTGCTGTATCTGAAATACGCCCCGATCGGTGAGGAGAATTCCAAATGAATATTAATCTGAAAATATCAAAGAATAATATGAAAAATATTTCTTTAAGTTTGCTGTCCGTTGTCATCGCAGTTATTGTGCTTTTTCCTTTATACTGGATAATAGTAACTTCATTAAAAACTGAGCAGGAAATTTTTAAAATAAATCCGTCAATTTTTCCGCATACTTTTAATTTGAAGTCCTATTTCGTTCAGATGAAAAATGGAGATTTCAACATGTTCCGTTCATTCGGGAACAGTCTTGTTATTTCAATAACGGCAATGCTGATTTCTGTGACTCTTTCAGTACCTGCATCCTATTCGCTTGCCAGGTTCACTTTTAAAGGAAAGCGGATCTGTATTCTTACATTTCTGATTACACAGATGCTTCCGGTTTCAGTAATACTTACTCCGATGTTTATTATGTTTAAAAACATTCATCTTCTTAACAATCAGGTTTCAGCAATAATAGCGGATGCTACAATCGGCATTCCTTTTTCAATTCTGATACTGATTAATTATTTTGCTACAATACCGAAGGAGCTTGAAGATGCGGCTCTCATTGACGGCTGTACACGGTTTTCATCTTTCATCAGAATATTTGTTCCGATAGCCTTTCCGGGTGTAGTTGTCTGTGCAATTTTTTCCTTTTTATATGCATGGGGGGATCTTGTTTACGGTATGACCTTTATTCAGGATCAGAAACTGCGTCCGATAACCGCCGGTATTTTTAATTTTATGGGACAGTATGGAACTACATGGAGTTATCTTGCGGCATTTGCTGTGGTAACAATCATTCCGGTTGTTATAATTTTTGTTTTCATGCAGAAATATATAATATCTGGACTTATCAACGGTGCTGTTAAAGGATGAGGGGTGAAAATATGAATGAATTTTTCAGGATAGATGGTGAAGTACTTTTCCGGAGTTTTGATTCGGAAACTCTCAGAATCGAACCATGGGGACCGGACAGTATACGTGTCAGAGCCGTGCGCATGGGAGATGTCATGACTGACAATAACTGGGCGCTTTCCCGGAAAAATGCTTCAGAAAGTCAGATAAAAACTGAAAATAATACTGCATCTTTAATTAACGGGAAAATCCGTGCTGAAGTTACAGCTGCGGGAAAGCTTGTCTTTTATAATAAAAAAGGAGACATACTTCTTGAAGAGTATGCACGAAACAGACGTGATCTGTTTTCAAAGGACTGTTCCGCTCTGGAAATAGAAGGGCGTGAATTCCGGTCAATACCGGGAGGAGACTATACTTTAACCGCCAGATTTGAATCGAATCCGACTGAAAAGCTTTATGGTATGGGACAGTATCAGCAGCCGTATCTTGATATAAAAGGCTGCCGCCTGGAACTGGCACACCGTAATTCACAGGCAAGTGTTCCGTTTGTACTGTCGGACAGCGGATACGGGTTTTTATGGAATAATCCCGCAATCGGTGATGTTGTGTTCGGAAAAAATGTTACCGAGTGGAAAGCACTTTCGACAACACAGCTGGACTACTGGATCACAGCCGGAGATACTCCTGCGGAAATTGTAGAGTCATATGCTGATGCGACCGGAACTGTTCCGATGATGCCTGAATACGGACTCGGATTCTGGCAGTGTAAGCTGCGCTATCAGACACAGGATGAATTAATGGAAGTCGCCCGTGAATATAAACGCCGGAAATTACCAATAGATGTTATTGTTGTCGATTTTTTTCACTGGCCTAAACAGGGGGACTGGAAATTTGACAGGGATTACTGGCCTGATCCCGATAGCATGATTGCTGAATTAAAAGAAATGGGAATTGAGCTGATGGTCTCAATATGGCCCACTGTAGATCGGGAAAGCGAAAATTATGAAATAATGCGTCAGCGCGGACTGCTTGTCAGGACTGAACGTGGAGTGAGAACCACTATGGAATTCCAGGCTCCGACTGTTTTTTTTGATCCGACTAATCCTGAATCAAGGGATTTTGTATGGGGAGAGGCTAAAAAAAATTACTATGACAGGGGTGTTAGTATTTTCTGGCTGGATGAAGCAGAGCCTGAATATACTGTTTATGATTTTGATAATTACAGATATCATGCGGGTACAAATCTCAGAATCGGTAACCTGTATCCGTTGTACTATGCAAAAACTTTTTTTGACGGAATGCAGAAGGAAGGTCAGCAGAATGTAGTAAATCTTCTCCGCTGTGCATGGGCAGGAAGTCAGAAGTACGGCGCGTTAGTATGGTCCGGAGATATTGCTTCAAGTTTTGAAAGCATGAGAAATCAGCTTTCTGCCGGTTTGAACATGGGAATTGCGGGATTACCATGGTGGACAACAGATATCGGCGGTTTCCACGGTGGAAATCCTGATGATGAAAATTTCCGGGAACTTTTCGCAAGATGGTTTCAATGGGGAACATTCTGTCCTGTAATGCGTCTGCATGGAGACAGGGAACCTCATCAGCCGCAATTCGGTACTACGGGCGGATGCAAATGTCTTTCAGGTGCGGCGAATGAGGTATGGAGTTATGGTGAGAAGATCCTTGAAATATGCACACGTTACATGGAATTGCGTGAAAAAATGCGTCCTTATCTGCGCATACTGATGCAGCAGGCGCATGAAAAAGGTACACCGGTAATGCGTCCGCTTTTTTATGAATTTCCTGAAGATAAAACTTCATGGCTGATTGAAGACGAATACATGTTCGGAGATTCACTTCTGGTAGCTCCTGTTCTGGAGCATGGTGGCGTAAAGCGGAAAATATATCTGCCGGCAGGCGCTTCTTGGAAGGAATATGAAACCGGTTCGGTTTTTGACGGAGGACAGTTTATTGAAGCTGAAGCTCCTCTTGAAAGCATTCCGGTTTTTTTAAGGGACGGACGGAATATTTTCAATCTGTAACGGTCTAAATATCCGAAGCGACCTAATTAAATTTAAAAAATGTAAAACCGAATATCTGATCCTATGTTCAGTTATATCAGTTAATATTATGCAGAGGTTGGTAAAATGGGGATTAATAAACTTATAAATAAAAATTATTATACATATAAACCGGTATCTTTTTCAGATGTTAAAATATCGGGAAGTTTCTGGGGTGAAGTTCTTGAAAGGCATCAAAGGATAACAATCAGAGACTGTCTTTCCAAACTTGAAAAATACGGGAGAGTTGAAAATTTCAGAAAGGCTGCGAAAAAAGAGGGTGATTATGACGGTATTTATTTTAATGATTCTGATGTGTATAAGGTTCTGGAAGGTGTTGCATATACTCTGATTAATAACTATTCTCCGGATCTGGAAAAGACCGCCGACGAGCTGATAGAGATTATTGCTACCGCACAGATGGAAGACGGTTATCTGAACTGTTATTTTATTCTTTCAAAAACAGAAGAAAGATGGACTGACATGGAACGGCATGAGGATTACTGTCTGGGCCACATGATTGAAGCTGCCGTAGCTTATGAGATGGCTACAGGCAAGAAACGGTTTCTGGAGATATCAGAGCGGATGGTTGAAAACATGATGTCGTTTTTTTCAGAGGGCAAAAAAAACTGGGTACCCGGTCACCAGGAGATAGAGCTCGCTCTCGTGAAACTTTATCATGCAACGGGAAAAATTAAGTATCTTGATTATTCCTACTGGCTGCTTGAGCAGAGGGGTCATGGTTATGGTGTCGGTAAAAATTTATGGGGTGTTGAAAAATGGGGTGCAAAATATGCACAGGATGACCGCCCTGTATCAGAAATGACTGATATAGCAGGACATGCCGTCCGTGCAATGTATATGTATACTGCAATGGGTGATATTCTTTTTCTCCGCAAACGTACGGAATATATGGAAGCAATGCGGAAATTATGGGAAAGCGTTGTTTTAAGAAACATGTATATTACCGGAGGTATCGGATCGACGAAGGAAAATGAAGGGTTTACTGAAGATTTCGATCTGCCGAATGACACAGCTTACTGTGAAACATGCGCTTCTGTCGGAATGGTTTACTGGAACCACCGTATGAATCTTCTGACCGGTGAGAGCAGATTTGCAGATGTAATTGAAAGGGAAATGTACAATGGAATTTTATCCGGACTCAGCTATGACGGAACCGGTTTTTTCTATGTAAATCCTCTTGAATCTGACGGAAGTCACCACAGACAGGAATGGTATGATGTTTCATGCTGTCCGACTCAGCTTGCAAGGTTTATTCCCTCAATCGGGGATTATGTTTTTACTTCAAATGATGAGGGCATTTGGATTAATCAGTACCTGCAGTGTTCTACTGATGTGCGTACAGCTGATATCGGGGTTTCAGTCAAACAGGAGACAGATTATCCCTGGTTTGGTAATGTAAGATTAACTGTAAGTCCGGATAAACAGGAGGAGTTTTCAATTTATCTGCGGAAACCTGAATGGTGTAATTCGATTTTAATTTCCATAAACGGTGAGAATATTGAATCATTATATACTGAAAAAGGCTATATTGTACTTAGAAGATCATGGGAAAGCAATACTGTTATAGAAATAACAATGGACATGCCGGTAGAAAAAAGGGCGGCGCATCCGAAAGTCAGACAGAATTTAAATAAAGTGGCGATGCAGCGGGGGCCCGTTATATATTGTGTCGAACAGGCGGACAACAGGGACGATTTTGAAAAGATTTATATCTCAAAAGATACAGTTTTTGCGGAAGAATTTGACGTTTCAATGTTCGGCGGAGTAATGACCGTCACTGCTGTGAATCCTGACGGTAAGTGGAAATTTATTCCTTATTACAGATGGGATAACAGGGAGCCTGGTAAGATGAAAGTATGGATCCCTTTCAGGTAGGATTCTTCCCTGGAATAGATTAAATTTTAGATTGGCGGCTGCTGATCCATTCCCGGAATATATTCAGAAATGCTGAAACAGTATTTTAAATCCTCCTTGACTTGATGAAATGTCATATCATAAGATTTCATTATAATCGGATGAGGAAATTATATGAATGAATATAAAATAATTGAAATAAAAAAAAGTATTTTTGAAGATAATGCAAAACAGGCTGATTTATTGAGGAGCAAACTGAAGAAGTCAGGCACATTCCTGCTTAATCTGATGTCTTCGCCGGGTTCCGGGAAAACCTCAACCGTCCTGAGAACAGCTGAATTTCTGAAAGATGAAATGAAGATGGGGGTTCTTGAAGCTGATATTGATTCTGATGTCGATGCCATGGCAGTTTCCAGGGCAGGTGTAAAGGTAATTCAGCTTCATACCGGCGGAATGTGTCATCTTGACGCTGAAATGACAGAACAGGGACTGGACGGTCTCGGAACAGATGGACTTGATTTTGTTATTCTTGAAAATGTCGGGAATCTCATCTGCACCGCCCAGTTTGATACAGGTGCGGTGAAAAATGCAATGATTTTAAGCGTACCTGAAGGTGATGATAAACCTTTGAAGTATCCCCTGATGTTTTCACTTGCGGATGTTCTTCTTGTAAATAAAATTGATGCCGTGGATTTTTTTGATTTTAATATGGACCTTTTAAGATCACGTGCGGAAAAATTGAATCCTGATATCATAATTATACCTGTTTCAGCCAAAACCGGCGAGGGAATGGATATCTGGATTGAATGGATACGTACAGAAATCAGAGACTGGAAGTAAAAAATAAATTTTAAATTTATTTTTTCACAGGTTCAAGTTTCTGAAATTGATTTAATGTAAAAGCTTTTATTCTGACATCATCTGTAAGTTTTCTGTTTTGAATTGCCAGTTTTTTTATTTTTCCTGTTATTCTTCCGAAGTAGAGAATTCCGATAGAAAGAATTAAGGCAATGTATAAGGGTATTGCCCATAATGATCTGCCGTTGATTTTCTCTCCCACTACAAATATTGTAATCAAAACTGCAGAACTGATTATTATTGCAATAATCCTTTTTTTTGTACAATCAGCACATACCTCAAAACTATGAGTAATGAAATCGGAGTATTGTGAATGAATACCAGGTCCAATCTCGTATTTTGTTCTGCTTTTGGCTGTAACGATTATCCACTCTTTTCCAGCCTGTGTTTCTTTTTTACATAGAGCACAATTTTCCGGCATTATGACCTCCTGTTTAAATAACACTGTTGTCCTGATGTCAAATTATATAATAAAAAATTAAAAGTCAAGGAGTTTCAGGTTTATGATAATCCTGCTCAAGGAGATTACATTTGTTTTTAATACCACAGATACATGTTTATTTTTCTGTTCATTATCCTGCATAAAATTAAAATCCGGTCTGAAAGCCGGATTTATATTTTATGCAGATTTATTAAATTAAATCGGATTTCTGTCAGATGCAATCAGAATTCATCATCGTTGATATCTTCTTCAAATTCATCTTCCTCCGATACACCCATTTCTTCCATGATATTGTTCAGTCTCAAAAGGGCTTTCTGAACTTCAGGATCCGAATAGTACTGCTGAATTTTCATCATGCTTTGCATATATTCGTCACCTGAAAAACGGCTCTGCATCTCTTCCTGAAACTGTTCATATTCCTCAATCGTTTCATTCATTTCCGCATCGGACTCATCCTCACTTTCTTCGGACTGATCGCTGAGATAGCTGTATTTTTCATCAAGCGCTTTAATCTGCGGTGCCAGTTTTTCCATTTCATCGGCATACCGGTTGATAGCCGCTGCAACATCTTTGGCTTTTTTAGCTTTTGCGACTGCAGTTGAGTAATCTGCTGTTGCCTTCAGTATTTTATCAGTAACGGCTTTTACTTCAGCTGGAACTGCATCCGCAGCAGAGGAAACTGCTGTAACAGTCAGCAATATGGTTATGACTGCAAATATCTTTTTCATTTCATACCTCATAATGGATAAATTTGATCTGAAATGCCGGTATGGTTCAAATAATGTCAAGTATTATACATTTAATTTAAACTGTTACAAAACAGAATTATTGAATTATCACCGTATAATCTAATTGGCGGAAAAACCGGAAGTTTTCATCTCCATGTGATATTAATCACTGCATTGATTTTTTATCTGTTATATAGTTCAGTAACCGGTAAAAAATTTAAAATAAGGATTTTAAAATGAAAAAAATATTTAAAATTGCAGTACCTGCCATAATGGTGATTAATTTTTTTATTTTATCAACAGGTTGTTTTAAAAACAGCGGTGTAACAAATAATAATTATGCAGGAGGACATACGGATTTGGATGCTATAGAGAAACCTATTTTTGATTATGTTGAAGGGTGGTATGATAAAGATCCGGAGAGGATGAAAAAGGGGCTGCATCCGGATCTGGCAAAACGCAGTATCGATCCGGCAAAATCCAACGGAATAAACAAAATGGATTTACCTTCACTTCTGTCGATAGTTCACCAATATGGAGGGCAAAATGCCGAAACGAGAATAATTGATATTAAAATACTCGATGTTTATCAGAACATTGCTACAGCTAAAGTAACTACCAATGATTATATTGATTATGTTCAGCTCGGATATATGAGTAACAAATGGATGATAATTAATGTCCTATGGGAATTTAAAACCGTCAAGACAAGAAAATTAACATCCATAGAAATCAAATCTCTGGAAAAACCGATTCTTGATTATGTTGAAGGCTGGTATGATAAAGACAGCAAACGGATGATGCAGGGATTACACAAGGATCTGGCAAAGAGAAGTATGAACCCTGAAAAACCAAACGGAATTGAGCAGTATACCTTGAAATCTCTTCTTGAAATTCTTCCAATATACGGCGGGCAGAACGGGAATGACCGGATAATTGATATAAAAATACTTGATGTTTCTGGTAATATCGCATCTGTTAAGGTAACCTCCAATTTTTTTGTTGATTACATTCATCTCTGTTATCTGGTTGATCAGTGGTGGGATCTTAATGTTTTGTGGGCTTTTAAAAAGTAGACATATTATGACAGGCTGTGAACGGGACAGACCGGCTGCAGTCTGTCATAATTATTTAGTATTGACATTTAAAATTTTTTCTATGGGAATGTACAGCATGATAAATACAATTGATAAAAATACTGAAAAATTATTCTCTGTAGTTAAAGGAAATTACTATCTGCAATCTGCAGATGATAATGATATCCGTCAGCTTATTCAGCTGAGTAATCTGAAGACCTATTCAAAAGGGTCTTATGTCTTTATGGAAGGTGAGGAAGTATCAGCTTTCTATATAGTCATCACCGGGAAAATAGAAATAAATATGAATAATCACAAATTTTCTGAAAAAATATTCAATATTCTCGGACCGGGACATCTGCTTGGACTGTCGGAAATTTTTAACTGTCATGGTATTTACACCACAAATGCGCTATGTGAAAAGGACTGTACATTAGCTGCAATATCAAAAAATAATTTTCATTCCATGATTGAGAAGCTTCCGAGTCTGGCTCATGCTATCTGTATGATAATGGGAAACATGATCGGTGAATTAAGACAGGAACTTTCATTGTCAAATGCGGAAGTTAAAGTTATGTCCTATCTGAAAAGTCTCATGTCAGATTCAGGCGTATTAAGAGATGGCTGTTTATATATCCCAAGGCATGTGACATACGATAAGCTTTCTAAAATGCTGAATATTACCAGAGAAACAACAAGCCGGGTATTTAAAAATTTAAAGGAAAGAAAAATTATTGATGTCTTTAAAAACTCCTATAAAATAATAAATATTAATGCGATAAATAGTGTAGTGCCTGACTATTCCTGTTTATCGCATTATCATGATTTTGAAGATGATTCGTTATTATCATAATGAAAAATAAGTTATTGTTTTAACAGCTTATTTTTACACCATAAGCATCAGATTACTGTAGTCGTTTTCAATTCCCAGACTTTCGAGGTAAACTGAAATCATTCCGCGGTGATGAGTCTGGTGATTGAAAACATGAAGCAGAATGCCTCCGAAGTTCCTTTTCTGTTCCTCGCCTGCTGAAGTCCTGAATTCCAGTATTTTATCAAAATCATCATCAAGAATTTCTGAAACCATTTCAGATAATTTAGAATCGAGAAAGTTCCGTTTTTCAATGTATTCATTTATACTTTCAAAAGCAGTAGATGAAAAACTGAATTTTGATTCAAAAAAACGGGTTTTAAGATAATTAAATTCCCGCAGATTTCCGAATCTGCTGAGCCAGTTGTAATCGGCAATGTACAGGTGATTGCAGACTGAATGTATGTCCGGATAGTATCCTCCGAATTTATGGTTCCATTCAGTTTCGTTCAGCTTCTCAATTTTACTGTTCATTGTTTCATTTGTTTTCAGATTGTATTCGGTTAGAAGGTTAAGTACTTTTTTATCCATTTTAGCTCCTTTTACATGTTTTCATTTATTAAGATAACTCATCCGGAAGAGAATCAAATTCTTTTTTTCTGCTTTCATGCCAGTTTTTCATCTGATCAGGATTTTTTGTCATTTCCATCATTTCTTCCATCGCCCTGATATGGGCACCGTCATGTTCCTGAAACATTTTCATTCCGTGATTTCTGCTCAATTCGGCCATTTGCTCAAATGTTTGAGCCCTGAATTCAATATCACACGCTCCTCCGAGCTGTCTGCATGTCATTTTTTTCATTTCCCCCGGTTTTTATTATAGCAAATGATTTCCTGTAATCATGAAATTTTATCCCTAAACTGCCGGACTTTTTTACGGCAATAAAAATGAATTGACTGCCGGATTAACTGAAAATATTTTCCGGATGATAAATAAGCTAATTTGAAATATAAACTTTTTTCAGGGATATGAAATGTCTAAAAAATTATTACCGGTGATGTTTACAGGAACAGGTTCTGATGTCGGTAAGAGTGTTATTAATGCTGCCTTCTGCAGAATATTCAGACAGGACGGTTATAACCCGGCTCCCTTCAAAGCACAGAATATGTCGTTAAACAGTTATGCGACTCCTGAAGGTCTTGAAATCGGCAGAGCACAGGCTGTTCAGGCCGAAGCCTGCGGTATAGACTGTCACACTGATATGAATCCTGTGCTTTTAAAACCGGTGAATAATATCAGCTGTCAGGTGATTGTAAACGGGAAACCGGTCGGTAATCAGACAGCGGCTGAATATTTTCAGCAGACTGACAGGCAATGGCTGTTTGATGAAGCATACATTGCTTTTGAGCGACTTGAAAAAAAATTTAATCCTGTTGTTCTTGAAGGTTCCGGAAGCATTTCCGAAATAAATCTGCGTGACAGAGATATTACAAATATGCGTATGGCGTCGAGAACCGGATCAGCAGTGATTCTGATCGCTGACATTGACAGGGGTGGAGTCTTTGGAAGTCTTTACGGAACAATGCAGCTTCTGCCTGAAAATGAAAGACATCTTGTGAAGGGCATCATAATCAATAAGTTCAGAGGCGACATCACACTGTTTGATGACGGGCGGAAAATTCTGGAGGATCTTACCGGAGTTCCGGTACTCGGGGTAATTCCATGGTTCAATGATATTTTTATAGACAATGAGGATTCTGTTTCCGTTTCATCAAAGAGACATTCATCCGGTGATGCGGGAATGAACATTGCGGTTGTTCTGCTGCCTCATATGTCCAACTTCACTGATTTTAATTTTCTTGAAAAGCAGCAGGGAGTGCATCTGTATTATGCGGCGGTTCCTGACGATTTAAAGAATGCGGATATTGTAATACTTCCCGGTTCAAAAAGTACAGTTTCCGACATGCTGTATCTCCGGAATTCAGGAATGGCGAAGTCAGTATTGAAAGCGCATTCCGAAGGGAAAGGACTTTATGGAATCTGCGGAGGCTTCCAGATGATGGGGAAGGAAATTCATGATCCTCATCACATTGAAAGCGGCATTAACTGTGTACCCGGTCTGGGCATACTTCCCGTTGTAACAGATATTTCAGATGTCAAAAAAACCGAACAGCAGTCTTATCGGTTTCTGAATCAGACTGAAGTATCCATCGGTTATGAAATTCACATGGGTGAAACTGCATCTGAATATGAATCTCCTCTGCTCACTCTTACTGACGGCAGCATGGACGGATTTTTTCTGAATGATAAAACCTGGGGGACATACATGCATGGAATTTTCGATAATGTTTCGATTATAAACGAAGTTCTTCGAAGCAACGGTTATGACATTAAGGCTGAAGGAAAAAATTTCCAAGACTATAAAAACGAACAGTATGATAAACTTGCAGAACATGTTCGTAAGAATATTAATATTGAGCTTTTTTATAAAATACTTGGCATAAAGGAATAGGAAAAAATTTTTAAATAAACCTAAAACTATTTACGGACCCCAGTAATCAAATTTAAAAACAGTACCTTCCGGAATGAAAAACTCAATTTCCCCTCCGCATTCAATGATGTGAACACCCGGAGTAATCTCGCCTTTTTCATTTAATCTGGCTTTCCATGGATTACCATCAACTTTAATCTGACTGCATGCGCCTCCGTTATCATCCGTAACCATTAAATATGTTCTGCCGTCATGCGATTTTTCGGTAGTGCCGCGCAGATATTTCCGGCAGGCTGTAAGCAGTAAAGATGAAATAAAAAGTAAAATCAGAATAATTTTTATAAATGATTTCATTTGACAAAATTCCTGAATGATATAAAAGAATTTCTGTATTTATGTTTATGATGAACACATATTTATGCAACGGACATTTCTATTCATTTTTTTACTATTATTTCATGATGAATGTGAGGTGTCAAATTCAATTATATAATTTTTATCATAGCAGGGTGTCTGTAATCGGGATTATATGAGGCAGTAGTTTCTTTCAGAAATTATTTATAGGTCGTAATGCTGAATATTTAGGCTCAAAGTCTTTGTGAATTTACTTGAATCCAAAATAATAAATAAAATTTGTCCAGGCTGAAAATGGATTCAAGGAAATTTCAAATATAAAGTTAATACTTTATCAGTGTAATTCAGATATGTTTTTCATATACATGGTGAACAGGACTTACTCGCGGTATTATTATCATTAATGCAAAACTTATTATTGCCTGAGGTAGAACACTACTTCCTTTTCCCATGAATAGTGCAAAAATAGTATAAAAAAATGATAATGATGCAAAAAGAAGTATAATTCCGAATATAACTCCGAAGAATCCTTTTGGTTTCATGATACGTTCAGCCTGACAGCCAGTGCAGACAGTTGCACCGGTATTTACCGGGGTTTTGCATAGCGTACAGGTTTCGCCTTCCTCTGCTCCTTTATTTCTTTTCCGGTAAAGTTTTAAAACTGCCCAGCCTAAATTTTTGCCATTATAATCATTTTTGTCGTAATAATCTCTTCTCATAGTGGTCTCCTTTTATTGGTAATTATTATTTTTTTAAAAAAATCAATTTATTATATATGTCAATAAACTTTTTTTTTAAACTATTCGAAATATATTTTGTTTTTTATCTGAAGCTGCAGGCATTCAGAAATCCGGATAGCTATCTGTAGAATAATGTTACATGGGACTTATATCTCTCATTTAGTTATATTATCCGATTAATTCCTGAATATATGACCTTGTTAAATCCAGAGTTCCGATAAATCTTGTTATATCTGTCTGTTCCGGAATTTTCCGGCTGTACTGCTCAATGGAACATATTTCCTGAAAACCATTCATGTACAACAGTTCTTTTTCAAGCTGCTCCGGCACTTTCCCGATTTCGTTCATCGCCTCAACAAGGTCAATAAGTGTGTGATTGCCCGGCATTGTACGGTTTTTTAGAAAATAGGCCATGAACAGTTTTTCAATGCTCATGCATGCAAGATTATATAAAATTTCGGGAGTGAATTTTGCACTGTTTGATCCGCCTTTTACAATTTCCAGGTAGCGGTTGCCTTCTTTTAAGAAGTCTTCCCATGTTGTACCGTTTTTAAGTTCAATATCCGTTTCCATGATGTCTCCAATATTCCTTTGTCATTTGCTGATAATTATCAGTTATCAGTAAAATAGCACCTGACCCGGCAACATTCAAATTGTATTAGGCAGAAAAATATTAAATTTACACAGAGTTAACATCAGCCATGATTTGAATTGCAGAATTTACACAATAATGAAACCCGAAGTTTTTATATTTTATGCAGATACATGTTAATATGATTATACTCGTCTCTTTCATGTAGTACTTGTTTAATTAATATGAAACCGCTGTTTTCAAGTTCTGCTTTCAGATAATCCGGATGCGGAATGAAACGATATGGAATGCCTTCGATCTCTGTAGTGTGATTGTCATGGTCATTGCTGATTAAACTGCTTATATACAATACACCGGATTGAGATAAATGATGATATAAATTTTCCAGAAAGTACTGCCGCCTCGTTCCGATTATGCAATGCAGGCAGTTGCCGTCGATTATAAGATCAAAGATATCATTTAAATTCAAATCAGGCTTTGACAAGTCTTCATGAATGTAGTTGATGTCTGGTTTATGAATTAAATTTTTATTTTTAGCCCAGTCAATTGCTGCTTTGGAGAAATCAATACCTGTAACATCATAACCTTTTTTATGAAACTCCTGGCATAAATGTCCTTCTCCGCATCCTGCCTCTAAAACTTTTCCTTGAGCCGGTATAATCCCGGATTTCAGAATATCCTGTATCTGTTTCAGTCTGCAGGTGTATCTTTCATTTCCGCCCCAGCATTCCTGATCGTTTCGGATCGCCTGCCGATACTTCTCATCATAAATTGACTGATTTTCAAACATTCCGCAGGCTTCTATGTAATGATATGTCTTTATTTCTGTACATGTTTTGCGGAGCTTTCAGGACTCAGCAGTGCAATCATTTCATTTCTATCAGGCAGAGGGCGGTAAAGAAAACTCATACCCATGCAGCCGAGACCGAGTTCCGAAACTTCAGGTCCACTGTTTCCAAGTTTACGTTTCTTCATCTGATCCCTCCGTTTGTTCAAATTGTGTATGTGGTAATTTTCAGCATAATTCCGAATTCATGAATAAATTCACTGTTAAAGTAATTCAGTCTGTAATATGGTTCAATGTAATATGAATGAAACGGTCCATGTTTAAAGTCATCATCACCAATTGGAAATCCGATAAAACCATGATAAATAAAACCTTCCGTGTCTCCACCAAGGTAACCTATACCACCGCCGATATTAAGAAAAAACCAGAATGTAAATTCGCTCTGAAGTCCGAAGTTTTCAATGTCATCCATATTTAAATATTTTGCGTTCACTGATGCTGTACAATACCCGTAAGTATATGCAGTGTCATAATTAATTGAATAACCTCTGCTGTTATCAGTAAATACGTATGCTATCGACGGACCTGTCCCGATGTCATTTTCAGGAAGCTGTTTATTGTGGAATGAATATACGGGAATTGCTGAGAACATGAATAGTAATATAATTATAATTTTCATCTGTTTCCATACCTTTGAATTAAACCTGATAAACAGGTAAATCATTTTCCTGATAAGGTAATATAAGACTGTTTTAAAATAGCAATATTTATCATAGTCCCATTGTTTTCTATTTTAGAGAAAACATCTGATCTGAAAAGTCAATAATAAAAGAAGATTTAAAATACTGTAATATTTTTCTTCTTTGTTTAATGCTGAATTTATTTTCAATTCAGATTAATAGGTTATGACTGAAAAAAAGATTGATTTACATGTCCAATAAGGGTACTCTTTTTCTGAGTAAAGAATTTACCGGGAACGGAATCTTAACATTGTTTAGCCGGTAGCCTGTCATTCATTTTTAATTATTCTTTGAAGAAGGTAAAGTGATGAAAAAATTTACTGTATGCGCAACGGTTTTATTATTGATAATCTCAGGAATTATTTTTGCAGTTGAACCGAGACAGGTAACACTCGGCAATCTTAAGATTACCATTCAGGAGGATTCGCACAGGCAGTTAACTTTCTGCGGAGATCAGAGCTATGACGCATACAGGCTGAATAATAATAGAAACAGGAGTTATACCTTTTTTGCTGATTCAAAACTGATGGTGTTCGTCGGTACTGATGATGTAGGTCTTCTTCCGAGAGCTGACGGTTCCAGAATGTTTCATCTTCTTCCTTTTAAAACAAATGCGGTTCCAGAATTCACCGATACTGATACTGAAGATGTCAATGCTGTTCTTCCGGATGGACGGAATGCAGTATTTTCAAAAACTACAGGTGAACTTGCTGCTGTTGAAGGATTTATCGTAGCATCATCACCGATTGCCAGATTTGATGAGATGGATAAAAAATCCGGAGGTATTGAACTGACTCCTGAAAAAGGCAGTGTACTGATTGATTACGGATGGCGAATCGGAGAAATTCCCATTTCGCAGCTCTGGCGGACTGTTCTGGTATTGGACGGATACGGAAATAAATATAAGCTTAAGATGAGTGATTTTTTTAGAGCTGATCCGGATGACAGGGATGAAGTTATTTTCAGATTCAGGAACAATGAAGAATTAGATAAATTTTTTAAGGTAAAGTGTCCGAAATTAAAATACTGAATAAATGTTTTACGGGCTGTTTCCGGTTTTATCATCTTCTTCCGTTTATCGCCTGTAAAATGACATAAATGATTTATTCTGTCATGTAAAATCTGCAAGCTTTACCTTTTTAGGTAATAATACGGGGGGTTCATTTTATGAATGCAGCAATCAAGGAACCTGCAAATCTTTCACCCAGAATTCAATGGCTGCGTGATTATTTTTTCAAAGGGACTGAAAGAAACTGGAACAATGAGAATACTTCATGGACGACGGGAACAGACTGGGATTTTCAGTACAATGAGCTGACGTACTATATAGTACCTGAGACATATCCTTTTCTGCAGACATTCAGAAGTTCATATGCGCAGAACGCGAAGAAAGTGGATTTATGCGATGATTTCTGGTCATGGTCCCTGCCTGAACGTGTTGCCTGGTTCAATTATCAGGTAATGGTTAATTATGTTCCCAGAGAAATTCTTCCTGGCGATCTTATTGCCGGTGCAAGATTCAATATTCAGACATCAGCCTGTCTTAATAAAAAGGAGGCACGGCAGAGAGATAAAAGAGTTTATGGAAAAAAGGGATCCCGATCTCAGATCAAATGGTTTTTTAATCATGGTTACGGCAACAGCGGAGCCACCAGCGGGCATCTGATTCCGGGACATGAAAAACTGCTTAAAATCGGCTGGGCCGGAATCAGGTCTGAGCTGCAGGATTATTATGATAAACTCCCGGTAAAAGATAAAAAAGGGTCAAAGGGTGCTCAGCTGCGTGCAATGATGACTGCGTCAAGGATGGCCGTTGATCTTGCTTCTGAATATGAAAAGCTGTGCAGGAAAACCGCCGCGGCGGAAACTGATCCGGTCCGCAGAAAGGAACTTGAAACGATGGCTGATAATTTAAGCCGTGTACCTCTTAATCCTCCGAAGAATTTCCATGAAGCTGTACAGGCTCTATGGATTAATCACATGCTTGTTATGAGTGATGAAAATTATCCGGGTCCTGGCGTATCTTTCGGCAGGATTGATCAGTATCTTTTACCTTACTGGGAAAAATCGGTAAAGGAGGGCATGAACAGGGAATTTGCAAAGGAGATTCTGAAATGCTTCTGGTTTCATGCGAATACAGCATATGACGCAACTTTGAGGATAGGCGGCAATCAGGGTATTACTGCGGGATACGGACAATTGCTTACCCTTTCCGGTCTTGGCCCCGGTGGAAAAGACATGACAAATGATCTTACTTATCTCATACTGGAAGTAATTGATGAAATGTCTCCGATACTTGAACCTAAACCTAATATCAGAATTCACAGGAACACTCCCGATAAACTTATGGACATAATTATCAGTATGATTTCGTCAAGCCAGGGAGCGCCGTTTCTTTTAAATTTTGACGAAAGATCCATTGCAGGTATGAAAACCCAGGCTGAGAAATGCGGGCTGTCGGAATATATAAATGACGGCAACATTTTTGACTATGCTCCGGTAGGCTGTCTTGAAAATACGATGACCGGTAACGACCGCTCTGGCACTGTAGATAATAATATTAATCTCTACAAGGCAGTGGATCTTGTGTTCGGATCAGGACGCGACACCCATCCTTTTGAAAATACGATTACAGGCAAAACCGAGAAAATACGGCAGGATGGACCGGTGACGGGCGATCCCTGCAAATTCAAAAAATGGTCCGACTTTACGGACGCGTTTGAAGTACAGATGAAATATCTGATCAGGCGCTGCGTAAATCTTTATGAAATTTCAGAATCCCTGAGAGCCGATACGGCACCGACTCCTTATCTGTCCTGCATGGTTAAAGGATGTGCGGAAAAGGCGAAGGATGTAACTCAGGGCGGAGCGGAACTGAATTTTACGACAATTGAAGCCGTTACTTTTGCAACGACCGTTGATTCATTACTGGCGGTTAAGTATCTCGTGTTCGATGAAAAAATATGTACAATGAAACAGCTGAAAGACGCTTTAAAAAATAACTGGGAAGGTTATGAAATACTGGAAGCGACTGCAAGGAATAAGGCTCCGAAATACGGAAGAGATGATGACGAAGCCGACATGATGGCCAGATATGTGATGGAACTCTGGACTGAAGAGGTCTGGAAACATAAAACAAAATCAACAGGCCGCCGGTTCCGCCCCGGGATGCTCAGCTGGAATTACTGGGTAGGCGCCGGTTTCATTCTGCCGGCGAGTCCGGATGGACGCAGGCAGGGGAAATTTTTTTCAAATGCCATCTGTCCGTCATCGGGTGCGGACATAAACGGTCCGACTTCCAATACAAACTCAGTAGGGAAAGCATTAGGAGGAAAATTGATTGACGGCGGAAAAGAAATATACATGAACATGCTTCCGAACGGAGCAAGCCATACAATCAGCTTTAATCCGGCATTGTTTAAATCTGAAGCAAATAAGGAAAAATTGAAAGCTTTTCTGAAAGGATATTCAAGGAACGGGGGAACGGCGCTTCAGATTAATATGGTGGATTCCCAAACTCTTCTTGATGCACAGGAAAATCCTGCCGATTACAGGCATCTTCTTGTACGTGTTACAGGATATAATGCCTATTTTGTCAGCATCGGGCGGGAGCTTCAGGATGAACTTATTTCAAGGCTCAGTCATGAAAAAATATAGGTGTTCATGAAATGAATAGAACCGGTCTTGTACTTGAAATACAGAGGATGTCTACGGAAGACGGACCCGGTCTGCGGACAACCGTTTTTTTGAAAGGCTGTCCGCTGAAATGCAGATGGTGTCATAATCCTGAGAGCATTAAAAGTGATCCTGAAATTTTATGGTCCGGGCATGCCTGTCTGCATTGCCTGAAATGTGTTCATGTCTGCGAAAGAAAAGCTGTTCGTCACACTGATGATAAAATCGTAATTGATTCCGGACTCTGCAATTCATGCGGAATGTGCCTGAAATCGTGTCCAACAAACGCATTGGAAATCGCGGGAAAGGAATGGTATTCAGGAGAGCTTGCCGTTGAGCTTCTGAAAGACAGAGTTTTTTTTGAAGTATCCGGCGGGGGTGTTACTGTGTCCGGAGGAGAGGCGCTGCTTCAGGACGGGTTTACCCTGTCGCTGCTGGCTGAACTGAAAAAAGAAAATATTCATACGGCAATCGATACATGCGGTCTTTTCCCTGCCGGCCGGATGGAAAATATTCTTAACCTTACTGATCTGATTCTCTATGACATAAAGGAAATCGACCCTGTAAGACATAAAGAATTTACCGGTGCTGATAATGCGGTAATTCTTCAGAATCTTACCGCGATCATGCAGCTGATTAATGAGAAGAAACTGAGTACTGAAATCTGGATCAGAACTCCTGTCATACCGGGAGCTACTGATGCGGTTGAAAACATCAGGAAGATAGCGGAGTTTCTCAGTGATAAACAGAATTCAATTTCAAAATGGGAACTCTGTTCTTTTAACAATTTGTGTAATGAAAAATACAGAAGACTTGGAATACAATGGGAGTATGAGCATACACCTCTCATGCAGAGTGAGGAGATGGACTTTTTAGTGAATGCTGCATTAGATTGTGGCATAGATAAATCAAAAATAGCATGGACCGGAATGACAAGAAAGGAGTGATGATAAGATGAGTGAAAAAAGTTTTAATAAAGATGATCTGAAATATTTCGAGAAAGATGAAAAGGTCAGTGTAGTCGCAACTGTCAATGAACAGGGACTGCCGCATATTTCACTAATTACCTGTTTTCAGGCGACTGATGAAAATCATGTAATACTCGGACAGTTCTGCGAAGGTAAAAGTAAAGCTAATATGAGAGAAAGATCGAAGTGCGGATTTCTGGTTCTATCTCTGGACATGAATTACTGGCAGGGTAAACTTAACCGGACGGGGGAGGCTATGTCAGGCGATGAACTGAAAATATTCAATACAAAACCAATGTGGCGTTATAATTCCTATTTCGGCATACACACTGTTCATTATCTTGATGTAGTTGAAGTTTTCAGTAAGAAAAAAATTTCCATTGCCGGACTTCTTCCCGGTATCATTGCAGGCAGAATAGCATCATTGTTTATCAGGAACAAGAGCAGCGTCAGGCCGCTGAATAACTGGACAGCAGAACTTATAGACAGTATTAAAACTATCAGTTTCATCTCATGGATCGATGAGGACGGATACCCGGTTATTATTCCGGCGCTGCAGCTGCGGTCAGTTCATCACAATAAAATTATTTTTACTCTTAATGGATATAAAAAAGAAATTAAATCGATTAAAAGGGACAGCCCGATTGCAGTATACTCTCTTTCCCTGGAAATGGAAAATGTTCTCTTAAGAGGCCGGTTTACCGGCATAAAGCGGATCGCAGGAATTGAAACAGGCCAGATAGTTGTTGACTGGGTATATAACTCAATGCCGCCTGTTCCATCGCAGATTTATCCGCCATTGCCTTTAAAAGCTGTTACAGATTTCTGAACCTGAAATCAGTTAAGGTCAATTGTTCTCTTTAATAAAAGTTTCCGTACCTCATCTGAAAGATCATCATACTGTTTAATGAGTTTCAGGCCGGCATCGGTTAAAGTTGAAACTCCGCCGCCGTTTCCTCCGCGTCTTGTAATTACGATATCCGTTTCTAGACGGCAGTTCAGCTGATTAAGCGTATTCCAGGCATGTGAATACGAAACACCAAGTTCCTTTACTGCTGTGTTCAGAGATCCTGTTTTGTGTATGACTTTCAGTAATTCAATTATTCTGTCACTGATACGGTAGCCTTCATCCGTTATCAGAATAAATTCCATTTTTGCAGAAAGTTTCATTTCCGGTACCGGTTAATAAAAAATTTTTTCTGACTGTATGTGCTGTGTGTAATGTTAACGTGTTCTGTTTTCATAGTTAGCCGCTTTTCTACAGATGTCAATAAGCTTTTCTTCATGCATGGTATTACCGCTTTAATCTTCATTATGAAATCCTGTTACTGTCGTCTGTAATAACAATTATTTCATCCCGGTTCAGACTTAATCGCCATGGTTGCGGGAGATTCGTTATTCTTTTCCATTCCTGACGGTCAAGTTCGCACTGGATATGATAATCATTACTATGTTCCGCTGGAGAATTGAATTTAAGATACAGTGTTGTTGAAAATTGGGCTTCACTAACCGATGCAGTATAGACATTGAAAACGTTTTCCCCGTCCGTGTTTTCCGGGAAATATATATGATGAGCTCTGATTCCTGCATGGGTAATATTGGAATAGTCTCTGGTGATTTTAATTGTTATTCCCCATGCAGGAAGAAAAATATCAGAATCTGATTTATTAACGGCTTCAGTTATATTTTTACAGCCTGTAAGTACGGCGGCGCTGCGTGTCGGGGGAGACCTGAACAGCTGTTTTCTGTCTCCGCAGGCTGATACCTTTCCGTTTTCAATTATTACAAGTCCCTCGCAGGAACGGTATATTTCCTCCATGTTATGGCTTACAAGTAGTGTGTTTTTTTTATATACCGAAAGTGTTTCAACAAGCTGTCTGAGCATAAATGAACGCAGATGTTCATCAAGTGCCGAAAACGGTTCATCAAGCAGAAGTATATCCGGATCTGTTGCAATTGCTCTGGCCAGTGCAACTCGCTGCTGCTGACCTCCTGACAGCTCGGCCGGGTAACGGTTTTCCAGACCTGCAAGCTGCATTGATGAAATCATTTCATCTGTTTTAATTTTTTTTTCATGCCTGCCGCCTGTTATTCCGTAGGAAATATTTCCGGCAACTGTCATGTGAGGGAATAGTGCATAATTCTGAAAGACAAAGCCGGTACGGCGTTCCTGCTGCGGCAGGTTTATTTTTTTCACGGAATCAAAAAGCGTCCGTCCGTTCAGGATTATTCTTCCGCTGTCCGGTTTGATGATGCCGGCAATACAGCGCAAAATCATGCTTTTACCTGAACCTGATGCTCCGAGAATTCCTGAAGTACCGTCCTTAATTTCAAAACTTGAATCAAATGTAAAACCGTTAAATTTTTTATACGCTTCAAATATGAGCATCGTAAACCCCGTTTTATCTTTTCCTGTTTGCGAGATAATTTACTGAAAAAACAACGATAAATGATATTACCGTGATAAGCAGGACCCATATGCCGGCTTTCCCCATGTCGCCGCCTTCGGCTGAAAAGAAAATAGCCAGCGGTATGGTCTGGGTTCTTCCCGGAATGTTTCCTGCAACCATCAGCGTAGCGCCGAATTCACCGAGCGCCCGGGCAAACGAAAGAACGGTTCCGGCCGCAATTCCCGGAAGCGAGAGAGGAATGCAGATGTGAATGAAAGTCCGGAATTCTCCTGCCCCGAGGGTCCGCGATGCATGAAGGAGAGATTCATCAACCTGCTCAAATGCAGCCCGCAGACTTCTGTACATCAGCGGAAACGAAACGATTGCGGATGCCGCTATCGCAGCCCAGATTGTAAAAATAAGGTCAATTCCCATCATATGAAAAAATTTTCCAACCGGTCCTCTTTTGCCGATGAGGACGAGAAGGAAAAAGCCCGTTACTGTCGGAGGGAGTACCATCGGAAGTGTAAGTACTCCGTCAATTATATTTTTAAAAGGACCTTTATAACGGACCATTATCCATGCGCTCAGCATGCCGGTGAAAAAGCATATCAC
This sequence comes from Spirochaetota bacterium, assembly GCA_016928815.1. GTDB lineage: Bacteria > Spirochaetota > UBA4802 > UBA4802 > JAFGJZ01 > JAFGJZ01. The sequence goes on along the minus strand of JAFGJZ010000018.1, from coordinate 11,323 downwards.
TGTTGCTGACAGAGCGGTTTCGAGAGAGAGTAACAGGGGCCTTATGTCCATAATATGGTTCCTTATCCTTAAATATCAGTTAACCGGACTGAATCCGTATTTTGTAAAAATATCAACAGCATCTTTATCTGTTGAAAGCCATTTCAAAAATTCTGATGCAGGCTTCATGTTGGGGGATGTTTTTATGACAGCACCCGGATATATAACAGGTTTATGACTTCCTTCCGGAGCCTGAGCGGCCATTTTAACTTTTGATGAAATCATCGCGTCTGTTCTGTAGACTATTCCTGCATCGGCGTTTCCGCTTTCAACCCATGTCAGTACCTCTCTGACGTCCTTGGCAAACACGGTTCTGTTTTTAACCGTGTCCGCCAGTTTCAGACTGACAAGTACTTCCATTGCATATTGACCTGCAGGTACGCTTGCCGGTTCGCCTAAAGCTAATTTTCCGGTCATTTCCCCTGAAAGATCGTTGAAACCGGAAATGTCCGAATCAAGAGGAACAATAAGTACGATGCTGTTTTTATAGAGCTGTGTTATTGTCGAATCTTCGAGAAGCGATTTTTCTTTCAGTGCATTAATCTGTTTCGGCGATGCTGATATAAAAACATCAACAGGTGCGCCTTCTTCAATCTGATGCTGCAGTGAACCTGAAGAAGCGTAATTTACAGTTATGGCTGTTCCGGGATTTGCTTTCTCATAAGCTGCTTTTGTCTCTTCCATTGTGTTTTTAAGACTTGCTGCCGCAGACACAGTCAGTTCAACAGTCCCGTTTTTTTTTGTACAAGCAGCCGTCATTGTAATTATCAGCATTAAAGTCAGTATCTTTTTCATGAATATCTCCTTTTATTCTTTATCTAATATGTAATTCTGCAACCGATATACTGTGTAAAGATAACGAGGTTGTGTTTCAAGCAAAATAACGGTTATTTTGTTTCAAGCTTGTAAATATTGAATGTGTTTTAATTATGGATAATAACAGTGATTAAAATCGAAATTGTCAATAATCCTTGACAGACAAAAGCAATTTTGTTAATTTGAATCAAATTACAAGTCTGGAGATTTTATGCAGGATTTTGTCAGAGGGATGTCCCTGTTCAGGGAATAACTTCAGGTCAGAATTTTTTATAACATTCAATCTAAAGTATATTCCGCAGAAATAAGCATCAGTTATAAATACCTACTTATCTGAAAAGAGCAGGACATCATTTATTTGCCGGTTTATTTATTATTAAATTTTAATTTTATATCATCATGAATTTGCTATATGGGCATTTTTAAATACGGTACTTTCCATATTTAGAAATATTTAACATGGTTTAACCAGTATTTGTGCCGTTGATTCATGAAATATTCGATGTTGAAATTTAATTTGGCATGGTAAGTAATATATTACTAAATTGAAAGAAATAGAGGATTATGATGGATATAAAAAGTATTGGCTGGAATGAACATTTTGAAAGCCAGATTCAAATTTACAGGGAACAGGGTCTGATCACTGGAAGGGTTCTCAAGGAAGTCAGACATTTATATGAAGTTATCACGGAAGATGGACTTGTACAGTCTGAGGTATCAGGTCATTTTCATTTTACAGCTGTACAGAGATCTGATTATCCGACGGTTGGAGACTGGGTTGTTTTGAGACGATCTGCTGATACTGCATTGATTGAGAAGGTTCTGCAGCGTCAGAGTTATTTTTCCCGTAAAACAGCCGGCAGTAAAACGGAGGAGCAGATTGTTGCAGCGAATATAGATTATATATGCATTGTATGCGGACTTGACGGCGGAAGAAATTTTAAACTCCGCGGTGTGGAAAGGTATATTGCAATGACGGTTGAAGGAGGTGCTAAGCCGGTGCTTATTCTGAACAAATCCGATATATGTACTGATACCAAACAGGCTGTGTCTGATGCAGAAAAAATCTGCGGGAATATTCCTGTTTTTGCAGTAAGCGCTTTAACCGGAAAAGGGATTGATGAAATATCGGCTTATTTTCCTCAAGGATCCACAATTGCTTTCTGCGGCCATTCAGGTACGGGAAAGTCATCTTTGATAAACATGCTTATGAAAAATAATATTATGAAGACCGGTTCACTTCGTGAAAGTGATTTAAGAGGAAAGCATACCACTACCCACAAGGAATTATTTTTTCTGCAAAGCGGAGCAATGGTCATAGATACTCCCGGAATGAGAGAACTGCAGCTCTGGGGAGATGCAAACAGCCTTCAGGATGTCTTTCATGAAGTTGCAGAAGCTGCTGAGAACTGCAGATTCAATGACTGTACTCACCAGGGAGAACCGGGATGTGCAGTTAAAAAACTTCTGGATGAAGGAAATCTTGATCAGGAACGGTTCGAAAATTATCTCAGCATGCGTGCCGAAATGAAGTTTCTTGAAAGCCGTGTCACTGAAAAGGGAAGAGCTGAACGGAAAGCGCACGAGAAGGAACTCTCAAAAACCATTAAAAGATTTTATAAACAGAAATAATTTCTATAATACCCGTAAAACAGCCCTGCAGGCGGATTTACGGGTATTTGAAAGCTGCGGAATGACTGCATGACTAAACGGTAAATTTCAAAATGCTTTTCATTCCGTTATTATTCTGCATGTTAAATGAACCCTGAAGCTGGTCTGTCATCATTTTTACCATGGTAAGTCCGAAACCGGAAGGTTTTTCATCTTTATCACCGGTATCCATTCCGTTTCCGTTGTCAGTTATGGTCAGTTCAGCCTCATTCCCGGCTTTTAAAAGTTTTATCAGAACTTCTCCACATTCCCTGCCGACAAAAGCATATTTGAAAATATTTGTCAGAAGTTCATTAATTATTATACCTACCGGCATAATCTTTTTTGAAGTCAGATTGAAATCGGAAATGTGAGTAGTGATTTTTATTTTTTCCTTTTCTTCAAATATATCTGTCAGTGACTGTACGAGGCTTTCAATATATGTTTTAACTGATATTTCCTGATAATCGGTATTTATCAGAAGTTTATCATAGAGTACACGTATGCTCTGGACGCGGGAAACAGCTTCGCTTAGAGCCGTCCGGATTTCAGCATTATTGTTTGAAGCATACTGAAGCAGAAGCAGTGCTTCAATTGACGTAATGTTATTTTTAATTCTGTGATGAACTTCTTTAAGAAGAAGTTCTTTCTGTGAAAGGAGAAGTTTAATCTGCTGTTCATCCATTTTACGCTTAGTAATATCCTGAGCGGCACCCCACACGCCGGTGATTTTGCCTTCACTGTCTGTTACAGTTTCACAGCGTACCCACATCCATCCATGGTCGCCGTTACCTTTTACCGTTTCCAGTTCGAGTTCATATGGTATTCCTGTTTTTACAGTGTTATCCAATGCGGGTGAAAGCAGTTTCCAGCTTTCCGGTGTAAAGAGTTTCATATGTTCTGAATACGGCGGAGGAGGAAGTGACGGATCAAAGCCGTACATTTTATAAAGCTCTTCCGTCCAGGTTAGTTCATTGGTTTGAAGATCCATTCTCCAGCTTCCAAGGTGTGCAATTCTCTGTGATTCCTTCAGGTCTCTTTCACTGCTGCGGAGAAGTTCCTCGGTCTTTTTCATGGAAGTTATATCAACAATGAAACCATACCAGGTAATACTTCCGTCAGGAAGTTTTTCCGGAGTGGATCTCGAATTGATCCATTGAATTTTTCTGCCCGGTATCTGAACTCTGAATTCGCAGTTGAAATATGAAAGATTATCAGCCGAACGTTCAATATCCGCAATAACCCGTTCAAAGTCATCAGGAAAAATTACATCGGCAATCGGCTGAAAACTGTCAGCTACATCTTCAGGTGTGCATCCGAATATTTGGATGATGCCATGTGATGATATTGGTACGGAAAAATTACCTTCAGGACTTTTTGTGAACTGATAGATCATGTCAGGAACATTCGCAAATAATTTACTGAGCTTGATGTCCATTTCACGTATTTTATTTTCCGCCGCCTTTAACTCCGTTATATCGGATATAAGGTTTATTGAATAGGGGATGTTACGGATTACCGTAATCTCATTAGTGATAGTAACTTTTTTCAGAGTACCGGGTTTTGTTAAAATATCCGTTTCGAAAAGTTTCAGATCCGTATCTGCGGAAATTTCATCTAATGAGTTACCTGTAGCGAAAATTTTAAGATCACTGTATGTTTTTCCGGTAATCTCTTCTCTGGTATAGCCCGTAAGTGAGCACCATGCATCATTCACCATCGAAATGATTCCGTCTTTAATTCGGGTAATGGATATTGCAATGGGACTTGATTTAAAAATTTTTGAAAACATTTCCTCGCTTTCTTTGAGTTTATCATTAATCTGTTTCTGCTCAGTAATGTCTCTTCCAACCACTGCCGAACCTATAATTCCGCCTGACTGATCCCTGATCGGACTGAAATTATAGCTGACGGTCCAGGTCTCTCCGGTATCTTTTCTGTGCAGACTGTATTCCTGGTTAACGGCAGTTTCGCCGCGAAGTGTTCTTGATACGACCCACTGGTTTACAGGCAGCGGTTCTCCGTTTTCAGAAAGTAAATCAAAAATTTTAGGATATTCGGAAAGCTGGTCTGCACATTCGGATTTGTTCTTAAATCTGTGGAATGATGCAAATGCATCATTAAACTCAACAATTTTCCCCGATAAATCAGAGATAAAAACAGCATCGGACATTGCCGCCAGGGCTGATTCAAGAAAAAGTCTTTTTTCAGAATATTTTTTATTTGCATCAAAAAGTTTAAACGCCATTTTTATTGATGCGTCAAGTACGGTGATTGTTGAACTTTTTACGACATATCCGTAGGAGGTTATTTTTTCAGTTTTTTCAACTATCTCGGGGTTTGTGTGTGTTGAAAGAAAAACGATGGGAATTTCCTTGATCTTTAATATTTCGGCTGCCGCTGTCGGTCCGTCAATTCCGGATCCAAGATCAATATCCATAAGTATGAGGTCAATATCAGGAGAATTCTGAACGGTCTGAACGGCCAGTTCACCGGTTTCAGTGATTATTATGCTGTATCCATACTTTTCAAGCTGTATCCTTTCAGTCATAGCTGTCAGTATTTCGTCTTCAACGAGAAGAATAGTTTTTTTTATAGCGTTCATCTATATAAATCCAGCCTTTTGGTGATTTATATTCCATGCTTATAATTCAATGGTTACAGATATAACGTGAAATTATATTTAAACATATTTTTTAAAATAAGTCAATTTTTTTTGATTATATTAATTGCCCGGATCCTGATATTATGTTCTGTCTGTAGTACTAAATTCTGCTTTACCTGAAATGATATTGTGCTATTTGTGAAATATCATTTGAACCGGAGTTATTTATGAAACACCTTTCAGTCTTCATCTTAATTTTTACCGCTATAATTTCAGTTAATCTTTATGCCGGACTGGATGACTTTGCAAAAAAAGTTGAACAGGAAAAGAATAAAAATAAGTCAGAACATAAGTCTGATTCATATAATGATGAAGATGATGAAGATGATGAAGATGATAACAGCTGCGGCAATGCAATCGGTGAGGCTATCTGCGGACCGATGATAGAGGGCATTATTTACCTTTGGGCTGAATCGAATTATTTGACTTACTATAAAGCATACCCATATGCTTCCGGAATACCGCAGCATTATGCTTTTTACGGCCATCTTCAGGATACACGGGCTTTTTATGATATGAAAAAAAAAGTGCAAACTTCCGATGATTCTGAATTTTCAGTTTTTGATATTGATCTTGGCCCTGAAACCAGATCTGTTTATGGGATTCAGCATTTCTATTTTAACATAGAAAGTACATATTCATATATTGAGGATATGGATTATACAGCAGGTGCAGCCGTCTCGGGAAAACTCTGGAGATATATCGGTCCGGAAATTGAATTCAGACATATTCAGGACGGAGATGATTATCTCAATTATGCCGAGCTGGGCATTAATTTTCCGGTTTCGCAATATGATTATTTTGCTTCGGATTTTTACATTCAGTATGCGCAGATGTCAGGTGTTACTGATCTTTACGGTGCTGCGATGGGCTTTACCGTCCGATCATATCCATATAAACCGTTTTCATTATCTTTGAGAACAGGCATGCAGCTTTATCAGTATGAAATAAAGTTCTATGATATTGAAGGCAGAATAGCATGTCATTTTTACAGATTTGAATTTTTTGCAGGTTACAGGCATATCGGATCCGATTTCGGTGCAGAGTTGACAGGTCCTCTTTGCGGAGTAAAATTTTGGATTTGATCTCTTCATTTATTTCTGTTACCTGATTTTATGTTTTCATTAACCCGGAATGTAATCCCTGCGGATGTATGATTTTACTAATTGCTGATGACAGCTGAGTAAATGAAAATTTATGTGTTTATTGCGGATGAAAAAATAATAACAGAATAAGGTTTACTGAAAGCATGATCTACTCCCCATCTTCCAGATGTCCTGATTTCCCTTGAAATTTCCCTGCGATTTTATCCCGATGATAATTCTCATATAATGATATTAAGTTGGAGTAAATTAATCAGGAATAAACAATTAATTTTTACTATTAAAATAGCAAAATGGTAAAATATAAATTCAAGGTTTTTTGGACATACTAGTCAAAAGTCTGTTTTCTTATGGCGGTTGAATTGTCAAAAACATATTGACAGGTAATCCGGATTACTTTGAATTCATGTCATATTTAAACTAACAGGCGAAAACTGATGACAAAAATAAAATTAATCATACCGATCGTGCTGGTTCTCGCTATATCAGCCGTTTATGCTGAAGATGAAGGGAAGTGTACTGAAGGTGATTGTCAGAGCGGAAATGGAATTAAAGTATTTGATGACGGAAGGTATGTAGGTGAGTTTGAAAATGGTGAAATTAACGGTCAGGGAACATTTACTTTTCAGAACGGGGATGAATATACCGGAGAATTTATAAACGGATCACCTGACGGAGAAGGAACTTATAAATTTGTAAATGGTGTTGTGTATAAAGGTCATTTTGATAATAATATTATTAATGGTTATGGACGCTGTGAATTTCCGGACGGCTGCGTTTATGAAGGTGACTGGAAACAGGGTAAACGTGAAGGGAAAGGAAAATATCTTTATTCTGACGGAGATATCTACACAGGCGGTTTTGAAAATGATTTGAGATCAGGCTATGGGGAGTATGTTTTTCAAAATACCGATCCGGATTATGATAATTTCGGAACTGCAGATGTATATAAAGGACAGTGGAAAGATGATGAAATAAACGGCCATGGTGAAATGACATACGGCGATGGTACTGTTTACAAAGGCAGCTGGAAAAAAGGTGAGTGGGATGGCCGCGGTGTTCTGACATTTCCGGACGGAAGAATTCAGAAAGGCAATTTTAAAAACGGTGAGTATGTTAAAAAGGGCTGTATGTTTTAATGGTAGAAGATCTGTTAAATCTCGGGGTTTCTGTTTAAAACCCATTTAAATCGCAACTGCGATATCTGCACTGATTTTTTCAGAGAGAACTTTAAGTGTCGACGGGAGAGGATCTCCATGTTCATTATATGATTCGATAATCTTTCTTGCAGCATCCTGGGCAATTTCAATTGTTTCCTGTATAGTCCTTCCCTGAGCAATAAGTCCCGGAACATCGTCCGTAGTAGCCAGAATCTTTCCGTTTTCAAGAGTTTCAAGTTGCAGATTGATTTTATAGTTTTCCATAAATATCTCGATTTCCAATTATAATTGTATTTTATTTAATCTGTAAAGTAGAAATTTAATTTATCATTTTATTTTTACCGGAGGCGCTGATTCAGGTATTTAACCTGTTATACAATAAAATCAAATCTTGACATAATTTACCATTGAGCTAAACTTATCCGCATGGGTATAATTCCGGCAACATTTGAAGAGTTTAAAAAGACAGGTTGGAAACAGGCTGACGTAATTCTGATTTCAGGTGATGCCTATGTCGATCACCCGGCATTCGGAGCAGCGGTGATTGCGCGTGTTCTTGAAAAAAGAGGTTACAAAGTTGCCGTAATTGACCAGCCCGATGTCAATGATCCGGCATCTGTAACTGTCTTCGGTCCGCCGCGTCTTTTCTTCGGCATTACTTCCGGCAATGTTGACTCAATGCTGACGAGATATACGGCTTTTAAAAAAATCAGAAATGATGATCCTTTTTCTCCGGACAATGTGCCGGTAAACAGATGCGACAGGGCTGTCATACGCTACTGTAATCTGGTGAAACAGAACTATAAAGAAAGTTATCTTGTAATCGGCGGGATAGAAGCTTCGATGCGCCGGTTTTTTCACTATGATTACTGGAGCAATTCAGTAAGACGTTCAATCCTTCTTGACAGCCGTGCTGACATGCTTGTATTCGGAATGGGTGAGCATGCAATTTTAAAAATTGCAGATGAACTCAATACAAATAAAAAACCGTTTGCGGTGAGCGGAACTGCAGCCATACAGAGTGAGTATGATAATCAGAATGATGTCATCCTGCTTGATGAAGAGAAAAGTTGTATTGAAGATAAAAATATATTCTCGGAAAACTTCAAAAGGATATATCTTAACAGTGACAAAGTAATCGTGCAGCCTGTTGACAGGCGTTTTCTTGTCCAGTACCCGGCACATGTACTTTCGCAGAATGAAATTGATTCGGTTTATGAACTTCCGTTTGAAAGACTGCCGCATCCGAAATATGACGGCAGAAAGATTCCTGCATTTGAAATGATAAAATTTTCCATTAACTCACATCGCGGATGTGCGTCCGGATGCGCTTTCTGCTCAATTTATCTTCATCAGGGCAGGCGGATTATCAGCCGGTCGGAAAAATCTATTCTTAAGGAAGCTGACAGTATCATCCGCCGCAGATATTTTACAGGTCACATTACAGATGTCGGCGGTCCTTCAGCAAACATGTACGGAACCGTCTGTACAAATGAGTCCCGATGTCTGAGAATAAGCTGTCTTTTTCCCGACCGATGCAAATATCTTAAAACCGATCAGCAGAAGTGGATCTCTCTTATGCATAAAGTGAAGCGGCTTGATAAAGTGAAACATGTTACCGTCGGTTCCGGTCTTCGCTATGATCTGTTTATGCGTGATAATGCATCGCTGCTTCCCGAACTTATCGAATTTATCAGCGGACAGATGAAGATTGCTCCTGAGCATACAGATGAAAAAGTTCTTGCAGCGATGAGAAAGAAGCCTCTGTATAAACTTGAAGATTTTGTGAAGGAATTCAATACAGCGGTAAAAAAGAAAGGTAAAAAATATTACATCATATCTTATTTCATGTCCAATCATCCCGGCAGCAGTTTGAAGAGTATGGAAGCGATGGGAGCTGAAACGGAAAGGTTATTTAAATTTCAGCCTGACCAGGTACAGTCTTTTATTCCGCTGCCGATGACTCTTTCGTCAGTAATATATCATACCGGAAAGGATCCTTTTACGGGAGAAACCGTTTTTTCCGAAAAAGATACAGACCGCAAGCGCAGACAGCACATGCTGTTTTTTAAAACTAAAGGAGGCCATCATGGAAACGGTGCTCGATAAATTTATACGTTATGCGAAAATGGATACAGCTTCCGATGACAGCAGCAGCACAGTTCCTTCAACCCGGAAGCAGTTCAGACTTGCTGAACTTCTGAGAGATGAAATGACTGCACTCGGACTGAATAATATTCATCTTGATGAAAAATGCTATCTCTATGCGGAACTGCCTGCAAATTCGGATGCGGATGTTCCGGTGATGGGACTCATAGCGCACATGGACACAAGTCCTGACTTTACTGCGGAAAATGTTAATCCCCGGATAATAAATAATTATGACGGAAAAGATATCGTTCTGAATAAAGCGGAAAATATTGTAATGAAGACAGCTGACTTTCCGGAGCTTGAGAGTTACAAAGGACAGACTTTAATCACGACTGACGGGAATACTCTTCTCGGTGCGGACGATAAGGCGGGTGTTGCAGAGATTCTTTCAGCAGTAGAGTATCTATACTGTCACCCTGAAATTAAACACGGTAAGGTAAAAATATGCTTTACTCCCGATGAGGAAGTCGGCCGCGGTGCTGATCATTTTGACGTTAAATCATTCGGTGCTGATTTTGCTTTTACTGTAGACGGAGGACGTATCGGGGAGCTTGAATTTGAAAATTTCAACGCCGCAAAAGCTACTGTTTTTTTTAAAGGAAGAAATGTCCATCCGGGAGAGGCGAAAAACAAGATGATCAACGCAATGGAGCATGCGATTGCATTTAACGGCATGCTGCCTGTTTCTGAAAAACCGGAACATACTTCCGGCTATGAAGGCTTCTATCATCTCATTTCAATGAATGGAACTGTTGAACATGCAGAGCTTAAATATATAATCCGGGACCATGACATGACAAAGTTTCTTGCGAAGAAAGACCGCATCAGCCGGATATGTGAGTTCATAAACCGTGACACCGGCCGTGAAATTGCATCGGCAGTTATTGAAGACCAGTATTATAACATGCGTGAAAAAATTGAACCGGTTTATCATATAATAAAAATTGCGGAAAAGGCAATGATTGACTGCGGGGTTAAGCCGCTGATCAAACCGATTCGCGGCGGTACAGACGGATCCAAACTGTCATATATTGGACTTCCATGTCCCAACGTCTTTACCGGCGGTCATAATTATCACGGACGGTTCGAATATGTTGTACTTGAGTCGATGAAGAAAGCTGTTGAAGTGATAGTGAGAATATGTGAGCTCGCAGCGGATGACATGCCTGCGGCTTGATGATACTTACAGAAATGGTGTATTGCTTGAAAGCAGTGGAACTTTCACGCCAGCACTGGCGTGGAGCTTGTTACTTTCTTTTTTCTGTCGCAAAAAAAGAAAGTAACCAAAGAAAACATGCTCGTCCTCAGTAGGCCGGCGTTATCACAACATCCTGTTGTTTGCCGGCAGGCGTACATCGTGTACGCACGCGGACGGCCTGCGCGAACCGAAGAGCATCCTGCTCCGGATTCGCGCTGCTTCAGCCTCCTGCTTCAGCATGCCGGAGTATATTCCCGGGAAAGAAGTTTTCTTTACCCAGTCATCCCGAATGAACATGAGGGATCTGTTCTGTTAATCAATATTTTATGCTTGAAAGCAGTATGGCTTTTTTCCGGTTTAACAGGAAAAGAATGTTCTAAATAAAATGAAATGCTGGTTTTTACGACATTTAAAAATAGTTTTAAAAGAATGTAAAAATAAAATTATGCTTGTAGGATTGGGATCAAGTGATAAAAGTAGTGATTTAAAGTAAGTATTAGGATGAAACCATGAAAAAATTATTTATACTGCTTATTGTCAC
>JAFGJZ010000017.1 GCA_016928815.1 Spirochaetota bacterium | reverse complement strand
TTGATAAACCGCCGTGTACCGGACGGTATGCACGGTGGTGTGAGAGGTCGACTGACAAACTAACTGTCAGTCTCCTACTCGATTTTTTTCAAGACATTTTATTTTAATTGAGGCAAAACTATGAAAACAAATGCTGTTCGCTTATATGGGAAAATGGATCTTAAACTGGAAGAATTTGAATTACCTGACATTAAAGATGATGAAATACTTGTACAGGTAATAGCTGATAGTATTTGTATGAGCACACTTAAAGCAGTATCTCTGGGAGCTGAACATAAGAGAGTTCCTGATGATGTAGATAAAAACCCCATAATTATCGGACATGAATTTAGTGGTATAATTAGACAAATTGGAAGCAAATGGAAATCGAAATATACTGTAGGCGGGAGATTCTCGTTGCAGCCTGCACTTAATTATAAAGGATCAATGGATTCTCCAGGCTATTCATATAGATACTGTGGCGGTGATGCAACATATGCGATCATACCCCCGGAAGTAATGGAGCTTGATTGTCTGATTCCGTACAGCGGAGAAGATTATTTCAGGGCGGCATTGTCAGAACCATATTCATGTGTGATAGGTGCATGCAGGTCCATGTATAGAACAAATCCTGAAGCGCATACTCATGAGATGGGATTGAAAAAAGACGGAGTAATGGCAATTCTGGGTGGATGCGGTCCAATGGGACTAGCAGCAATGGATTATGCCATGTCATGTGAGAAAAGGCCATCCAGAATAGTAATTACGGATATGGTTGATTATCGAATAAGAAGGGCAAAAAGTATCTTCAGTGAAAAAGCAAACAAATCAGGAGTGGAACTTATTTTTATAAATCCGGCTGAAAAAGATAATTCATATAACGAGATAATGGAATTTACAGGTAACAGAGGATTTGATGATATTCTTGTTATGGTTATTTCTTCATCTGTTCTGGAAGAAGCTTTCAAAATACTTGCATATAACGGATGTTTGAATTTTTTTGCCGGTCCTACAGATAATTCTTTTTCTGCGACAGTAAATTATTATGAAATTCATTATGCAGAAAAACATATAATTGGTACTACCGGAGGAAACGCTGAAGACATGAGAGAAGCATTAAAAATGATGGAGAAGTCAGAATTATTACCTGAATCCCTGATTACTCATATCGGCGGATTGGACGCTGTATCCGATTCTACATTAAATCTGGATAAAATTCCGGGAGGAAAAAAATTGATTTATACGAATATAAGTATGCCCCTGACTTCACTTGAAGATATACAGAATTCTGATTCAAATTCGGAGCTGCTTACAAATTTAAAAGAATTTCTGAATAAAAATAACGGACTCTGGAGTACCGAAGCTGAAAAGTATTTATTAGTAAATGCAGTTCCAATAAGTAGATGATTATTTAAAAATTAGCTTTAAAAAGAAAATGGAGTAATTGCTGAAAATGAGGAATACGGTTATTACATTAACACTTAATCCGGCTATTGATGAAACTGTCCAAATAGATGATTTTGCATCCGGAAAGGTAAATCGAGTAATTAATAGCAGCAGATATCCGGGGGGCAAAGGAATTAATGTAGCTGTATTTCTGGCTGATTACAGCTTAAATGTTATTTCCGCAGGTTTTCTTGGAAAAACAAATGATGCAATTTTTAATTCAATGTTTAAGTTAAAAGGAATCATGGACAAATGTTTCCGTATTGACGGATCAACCCGGATTGGTATTAAAATAATTGATCAGGTCAAAAGTGAAACCACTGATATTAATTATCCGGGAATAACACCTGCAGATAAGGATATTAAGAATTTATATGATGCAATTGAAGATTTTTCCAAAAAGCATAAATGGTTTGTATTTTCCGGAAGTATACCATCGGGTTTGAGTAGTGATATTTATTGTGATTTAATCAGGATTATTAAAAAAAATAAGGGATTTGTCCTCTTAGACACAAGCGGTGATGCTTTTAGAAATGCAGTTGAATCTGGACCATATTTAATAAAGCCGAATATTGATGAATTGTCGGAATATGCGGGAATGGAGCTGACATCAGTAGAAGAAATCATCAAAGCGGGCCGGAAGTTTTTTAATTACGGTATTAAAATAGTGATAATATCAATGGGTGAGAAAGGTGCACTTTTTTTAAATAATGAATATTCAATTTCAGCAGTACCTCCTTCCGGTATTAATGTTGTTAGCACTGTCGGTGCCGGAGATGCAATGGTTTCAGGAGCTCTTTGCGCGCTTGTACATAAAATTTCATTTCCGGATCTTACACGAATGGCTACTGCCTTTTCAATGTCAGCAGTAATGAGTATAGAATTGGGATTATCTGATAGAAATTTAATTGCTGAATATATGAAAGAGGTTAAATTAGAGTATCTTGATTACTAATTAAAGGAGGTTAATATGAATTTAAAGGATTATCTGTTTGAGTACAATACCATATCTCTCCAGGCTGAAGCAAATAGCTGGCAAAGTGCAGTTAAATTAGGAACGGATCTTCTTGTCGAAGCAGGAACGGTTGAACCAAGATATTATGATGCAATTATTGAAAGTACGCTGAAATTAGGGCCCTACTATATTCTTGCACCCGGAATGGCTATGCCTCATGCCCGTCCGGAGGGTGGTGTAATTAGAACAGGTTATTCACTGGTCACATTGAAAACACCGGTGGCTTTCGGTGATGTTGATAATGATCCAATTGATATATTAATTACAATGGCTGCGAAAGATACCGAAACACAGAATAAAAGCGCTATTGTTCAGGTTGTATCACTGCTTGATTCGGAAGAAAGAGTTCAGTGGTTGAAAACAGCAAAAAATCAGGAAGACTTAAAACGAATTTTTGAGAGTCTTACGGATTTCGAATAAGTTTCAAAAGCAAAGCTGCTTCTATGCGGCAGATACCCTGGAGAATATTTTTTAATGAGGTGAAATATGAAAAGCAGAGTGATTGAAATTGTAAATAAAACCGGGCTTCATACGCGACCTGGAAATCTGTTTGTTAAGGAAGCTAAGCAGTTTGAAAGTGAAATATGGGTTAAAAAAGGTGAGGAACAATTTAATGCCAAAAGTCTTCTTAAATTGATGAAAGTGGGTGTTTCAAGGGGTGATAAGATTGAAATTATCTGTGAAGGTCCGGATGAGGATAAAGCTCTGGATTCTCTATGCGAATTAATTGCTTCCCTGGAAGAATAATCTGGAGGTTTTATGTTTGGGAAATTTAAAGGGATATCTGCCTCTCAGGGCATTGCAATAGGACGTGCGTTTATTCTTAAGCATGAAAAAATCTGCATTTCGGATGAAGTAATTTCAGAAATAAATATTGGAAAAGAAATAGAACGTTTTTATAAAGGACGGGAGCGGGCTGAGTTTCAGCTTCAGGAACTCCGGCAGAAAGCAGAAATATCTCTTGGAAAAAATAATGCTGAAATTTTTGAAGGACATATTGAAATATTATTGGATAATTCTATTGAAGATGATGTTAAATCACTAATTGAAAATAGAAGGTTTTCAGCAGAAAAAGCGATTAAACAGGTTATAAATGAAAATGTTACCGTAATGGAGGATCTTGACAATCCTTATATGCGAGAAAGAGCTGCTGATATTAAGGATATTGGTCAGAGACTTTTGTATGCAACAGCAAATGTTGAATTAACTTCATTGGCGGATTTAAATGAAAAAATGGTGGTTTTTGCTGCTGATTTGACTCCATCTGATACAGCCCAGATGGATAAAAGTAAAATTTTAGGTTTTATTACTGAAACTGGAGGTGTAACTTCACATGTTGCCATAATGGCTCAGTCAATGGAAATTCCGGCAGTGGTTGGAACCGGAAGAATTGTTGATCAGGTTAAAAATTCGGATATGGTAATACTTGATGCTTCGATGGGTGAAATTATCATTAATCCGACTGATGAACAGATAACTGAATATAAGGATAAAATGCACCTGTTGGAATTGAGTCTTCTTGAATTGGCGAAGCTGAAAAATTTACCGGCAGAAACTATTGATGGTAGAAGAGTGGAACTTTGTGCAAATATTGGATCCGATCAGGAAGTTGATAATGCTTTAAAACACGGTGCTGAAGGTATTGGTTTATATAGAACAGAATTTCTATTTATGGACAAGCCTCAGATGCCGACAGAAGAGGAGCAATTCAGAGCATATAGAAAAGTTGCTGAAGAAATGACAGGGAAAGCAGTTATAATACGGACAATGGACATTGGAGGCGACAAGGATCTTAGCTATTTAAAAATTCCGTTTGAACAGAATCCATTCCTTGGATGGCGTGCAATCCGAATGTGTCTGGATTCCCCGGACATTCTTTATGTACAGCTTCGGGCTATTTTAAGAGCCAGTCATTATGGGAAAATACGTATTATGTACCCAATGATTATTTCAGTAAGTGAAATTCGTGCACTTAATGAAATTCTGAATAATGTAAAACAGACGTTAAGGGATGATGGTATTCCTTTTGATGAAAATATTGCTACTGGAATCATGATTGAAACTCCTGCTTCAGCAATAATTGCAAAGCAACTGATCAAAGAAGTAGATTTTTTCAGTATAGGAACGAATGATCTTACACAATATACTTTAGCGGTTGATAGGGGAAATGAAAGAATTGCAAAATTATATCAGCCTTTTCATCCGGCGGTTTTATCATTAATCAGCCAGGTTATTCAGGCTTCGCATGAAGCCGGTAAATGGACCGGAATGTGCGGAGAATTAGCCGGCAATGAACAGGCAGCTCTGCTTCTTGCAGGAATGGGTCTGGATGAGTTCAGTATGACTCCATCTAGTATAGGTAAAATAAAAAAAATTATCCGCATGAGCAGGTATTCGGATCTTACAGCATTATCTGAAAAGGTTCTTGATTTGAGTAACTCTGAAGAAGTAATAGCAGTATTAAATGATGTACTAAAAAAATACAGATAAATAATTATAAGTCTTATTTAAAAATTTGATTTTCAGTTTAGGTTTAATTTGAGTAATCCGGTATGCAGTAAATAATTATATTTTTAATTTCACCTTATTTACATGAAGTTATTTTGTCATTTGAAAGTGACAGAATAAAATGTAGTTGAAAATCTGGCTGCTAATTCTTTAATAATACTAAGAATTCATAGTTTACCGGAGATTATAAATGGTTGGAATTAAGGATGTAGCTAAAGCTGCCGGGGTATCAATATCAACAGTCTCCCGTGTTTTGTCCAATGGGGAATATGTCAGTGATGATGTCAAAGAACGGGTTCATGCCGCTGTAGAAGCACTTCAGTATAGACCTAATAGAGTTGCACAAAGTCTACGTTCCCAGAAATCTCAGATTATAGGACTGATCGTTGCAGATATTCAGAATCCTTTTTTTACAGCTGTTAGCCGGTATGTCCAGGATGCGGCATATGAAAACGGTATAAGTGTATTTTTGTGCAATACTGATGAAAAAGCCGATAAAGAATCGCAATATATTGATCTCATGCATGAGGAGAATGTTGCAGGTATAATTCTTGCACCGACACATCAGTCCCATTCTTCGATTAACAGAATTATTAACCTGCATATCCCTGTAGTTGTAATAGACAGGCAGGTTGAAAATACCAGTATAGACAGTGTCTATATAGACAATACAGCAGCAGCATATAAATTGACATTACATCTTCTCGAAAACGGTTACAGAAAAATTTCAGCAATAATCGGATCTGGAAGTACTACCGGGAAACTCAGATATCAGGGAATTATTCAGGCACTTTATGAAAATAATATCGCCGCAGACAAATTTCTTCTCAGATTTGTTAATGCTACTTTAAATGAAGGATACACGTCTACTCTTGAGCTTCTCGATTCAGATAACAGACCGGATGCACTGATTGCTACAAATGGTCTTCTTGCCGCCGGTGCTTTCAGGGCTTTCAGGGAAAGAAAAATATCTATTCCCGATGAAATGGGATTTGCGTGTTTTGATGAAACGATCTGGACAGCTTTAATGGATCCGCCGATAACTGTAATATCTCAACCGACTCAGGATCTGGGAAGGACGGCAGTCGAGCTTCTTCTGAATAAAATAAATGATCCTTCCAATGCAGCAAGAGAGGTTATGCTTAAAAGTACTCTTATCCCCAGGGAGTCTACGAAAAGAAACGGACAGGAAAAATAAAATTTCTATCCGGCTGAAATTTTATTTTTTTTCCGGCTTTTATTTCTATACATTTTTTTATCAGCGGCATTAATTACTGATTCAAGAGTTTCGGATTTCGGATCAGTTACTATATGATATCCGATGCTCATGCTTAGAATATATTTATTATCTGCAGTCCGGTTATATTCCTTAATTTTTTCCTGAATTCTCTTAATCAGAGCAGTGATATTCGCCGAGTTTGAATTTTCAATAACCAGAACAAACTCATCTCCGGCATATCTTGCAGCAATGTCCGTATTGCGGATGGTTGCAGTTAAAATATTCGTAATCGTTATTAAGGCTTTGTCTCCTTCAAGATGACCGTATTTGTCATTGATTATTTTAAAATCATCAAGATCAGTCATTAAAACTGAAAAGCTTCTTAAATTTCTGAGTTTATTCTGAAGATAGGATTCAAGCTGTCTTCGGTTATATACTCCTGTTAAATGATCTTTTTGAAGTCCTTTTATCTCAACATAGAGAAATATAATAAAAAGTGCTAATGCAACAGAACTCCAGATTGAAAGTATACCATAATTAAAAATCTGAATTAATCCTCCCAGGAAGGGGATTATGTTGAATAATATAAAAACTCTGTAACTGGATCTTTCAATTTTGTTTTTATTTGCAAGAAGAATCAGAAATGCGATGAATAAAGGACCATAATTCAGAAATGGTAGCGCAGCATACAGATACTGTCTGGAAAAAATGTTATTCTCATTGATGGAAAAAACGGTATTTGTTTTCAATGATAATATTACTATGATAACATTTAAGATAAATGGCGTTAAATATAAATAATGGCGTAATTTTTTGTTTTTTTCCTTTAAGATGGCAAAATTATCAATGTAAAACAGCCATAGGACTGATACGATGGATGAGGTTGAAAGGAAAATGACATTTATTACGTAGTTAAGGTTATGCCAGAAAATACCCGGTTGACCGTCTGCTATCCATTTGAGAGATTCAAGCAGCAGCATAAAAATGGCGGATATGCAGAGCTGATCAAAAATTTTATGCTGAGTACTGTATTTATCAAATCGTTTTGTATTGATAAATAAAATTATACTCAATATAAATATAGATAGAATATTTATATCAATTTTACAGAATGTATTCATAGTTGATTAAGTATAAGCGTATTTATTTAATTTTCAATTAAATAAAACTGTTTTATAAATTTATTTAATTATAGTTTAAAAATATGGTTAATGCAGGTATAATGTTTAAATTTAAATGGAAGGAAAACAATGAAAAAGAAAGTGATTGAAAAATATGCAGACGTTCTGATTAAAACGGGAGTAAATCTTTATCCGGGTCAATGTTTGAATATTTCATGTTCGGTACATGCCTATGATTTTGCTCTCGTTTTGGCGGAAAAAGCTTATAAAACAGGAGCCAGGTTTGTAAATATTGACGTAAGTTCAAATATACATGTCAGGTCCAGAGTAGAGAATAGTGATGAGAAATATTTGAAATATGTACCAGGTTATTATTCAGCTGCCGACAATGAGAAAATCGCTGACGGGTGGGCGTTTTTATATATTGATAATACGGAAGAGCAGGATGTTCTGTCAGATACGGATGCATCGAAAATAGGTGAGCTGTCAAAAGCTTCAAAACTAAGCAGGAAAATACTTCGTGAAAATCAGATGAAAGATAAAGTTGTCTGGTGTGTTGCAGCTTATCCCGGTCCGGTCTGGGCGGAAAAAGTTACAGGCAGTGACATTGAACGTTTATGGGAAATACTTGTTCCGATATTAAAGCTGGATTCGGAAGATCCTTCGGAAGAATGGAAAAAAACCTGCAGTTTACTTCATCGAAGAGCGGAAATTCTGAATGAACATAGATTTGATACGCTCAGGTTCGAAGGACCTGGAACGGATTTGAAAATAGGTCTTTCTGAATTTTCAAGATGGTTCAGTGCAACTTCAAGTACACCTGATGGAAGAGTTTTTCTGCCGAACATTCCGACTGAAGAAATATTTACCACTCCCGATTTTCGCAGAACTGAAGGACGCGTTAAAGTAACCATGCCGCTTAAGGTAATGGAGAAAATGGTAGAAGGAGCGTGGTTTGAATTTAAATACGGCAAGGTTGTTAATTTCGGTTCTGATAAAGGTACTGACATCCTTGAAAAGTATCTTCAAATGGATGAAGGAGCTTCTTTTGCCGGGGAAATAGCATTAGTCGACAGTTCTTCTTCGATTTATAAAAGCGGTATGCTTTTCGGAAGTATTCTATATGATGAAAATGCGTCATGTCATCTTGCTCTTGGTGCAGGCTATCCGCTGACTTTTTCAAATTCAAAAGAATTCACATCTGAAGATTTGCAGCGCCAATCGGGTTGTAATGTTTCAATGGTCCATACGGATTTTATGATAGGTTCTAATGAGGTTTCAGTGACAGGAATGGATAAATCCGGAAACAGAATCGAAATAATAAAGAGTGGAAAATTTGTAATCTGATAATAATTCAGCCTGCTTAATTTCTGAAATTTGAAATTTCAGATTTAAACAGGCCTGATTTTCAATAGCCGCTTAAATCTCTGTGATTATTGCCGTTTTCGTCATAACATTTATTTGAATTTGAATGACATGAAGAAGAGTAGCTTGTAACTGCTCCGCAATCGGAACCTTTTGCTTTTTTGCAGATTTCCATTGCTTTTTTACGGTCATCGAATGAATCACCTTTGACACAAACCTGATAATCCCCTCCATCGCGGAAATTGTAGCATTTTGCAAATGCTGCTTTAGGCAGAAAAGCCACCATCATCGTAAGTAGTACTGAAGTAAAATAGAAACAGATGAAAATTCTTTTCATTAAAATCGCCTCCATTTTTTATTTTTTATTATTGCTGTTTTAAGAAGAAAAGTCAAGTTTTCAAAATGATTTTGGCTGGTTTTTTTTGACCATGAACAGAGTATCAATTGCCATATCTGTATTTCCATTCAGCAGATGGCATAAACTTAATGATATGTAATCTTCAGGATTTCCGGTTTCAGTTGATTTTTCAGTAAGACGTTCTATTTTTTTTTCGATGGTTCCGTATCTGTCTGTGTATATTTCAACCGGGAGAGACTTGACAAAGCTGTCATAGGTTGTACATGATTTGTCATTTGATTTGACTTTTTTTAAAATTTCAGCAGACTTGTCATACTCGCCGATTTCATAATAAATGCTGCTTTTTAATTTAACTGCATTTATATTTTCCTTGTCCGATGATGTTATTTTCTCGCATAATTTCAGTGATTTATCAAAACGTCCGCTTTCATAGTAAAGTAATGACAGGGCATTAAGCGCAACTTTGTTTTCAGGATCAATTGAAAGTACTTCGGAGAACACAGTTTCAGCGCCTTTAAGATTTTTCAGGCGGGAATAGGCAAGTCCTGTTACCAGTGCCGAGAGAATGAAGGATTTGTTAAGTTTACGCGAGCGTTCGAATGAGATGACAGCCTGTTTGAAATTTCCTTTTTTATAATAAATGCTTCCGATATTAAACCAGTTAAGATAATCTTCCCCAAGTTCTCCGGCTCTGCGGAAACATTTCATTGCGTCATCAATTTTCCCCATTCTTGAATAGAGAGATCCCATATTAAGAAATACCGGTCTGAAGTCCGGATTCTCTTTTGAAATCAGAGCATAGAGGGAAAGGGCAGTCTGATATTCACCTGTTTTTTCAAATTCAATTGCCTTTGCAAATTTCTGTTTAATAATATCAGTCAAAGCATCTCCACATGTTATTTAAAGTGTGTGCCAGCTGTGTTTAGTTATGTTATTCAGAAATAAGTTTCACTTCTTTAATAACTATCTGTTTTTGCGGAAAATCCTCAAATCCGGCCAGTGATGTAGTTGAAGCACTGCCGATAGCATCGACGACATCCATTCCCTTTGTTACCTTGGCAAAAACACAATATCCGAAAGATGAAGGATCAGTGGCATCAGTCTGATTAAGAAAATCATTATCTACAAGATTAATGAAAAACTGGCTGGTGGCGCTGTCAATTTCTGAAGTACGTGCCATTGCAACGGTTCCTCTTTTGTTCTGAGAACTGGAAGAGGCTTCGTTCTTAATGGGGTTATATGTTCTTTTCTGTTTGAAACCAGTGTTGAATCCGCCGCCCTGAATCATGAAGTTTTTGATAACCCGGTGAAAAATGGTATCTGAATAAAAATTAGCTTTTGTATAGCGGATGAAATTTGCAGTTGTAATCGGAGCTTCGGCAGACATGAACTCAATCTCTATTGTTCCCATACTTGTTATAATTTCAGCACCTTTATATTCAGACTGATTTTGAGCAGATGAATTTATGCCGGATGGTTCATTTTTTTCCCTGTTGCATGAGAAAGCACTTAAAATAAGTAATATTAATAAAAAATAGAATTTTTTCATGTTAATTTCCTCTTAAAAACAATAATTTAACTAAATATGAATTCCTTAATTTCATGATAAGTATGTTTCTAAACCTTATTGTTTTGTAAATAATAAAAAGAGTGAATAAAATTTTTTATTATTTATTGTTAATTAGTATCTCAAATCTGTCTTTTGATACTTTGCAGATTGGACATTTTTCAGGAGGGTTTTCTCTCGCGCAGATATAACCGCAGACCGTACATCTCCAGATAGGAAATTTGAGGTTATTAATGATAATATCACCATTAGCTGTACCATTGGCATTAGATTTTATTTTCTGACGATCCGGGATGGATTTCAGTTTTTTTTGTCCGTTTATTATGTCATCTGTTACGTAAAGGCCGCAGTAACATGCAGCGAAATCAGTCAGGTCCGGATCTCTATAAATACATGGACAGATAATATCTTTGTCCAATTCATAATTTTCTTCTGCAAGTCTGCAGGGACAAGCCATATAACCGTAACGGTCTTTATTTACAAGAAGACTTTTTACAAGAGCTTTTGTAAAATCACTATCGGGATTAAGATGATAACCGCCTTCTTCTGCTTCCCGGTTCAGTTTTTCATATAATTTGTTTATTTCGTCATTTGAAGGTTCATATCTATTCATTTGTTCAGCTCCGCCGTGATTTCATCTTCATCGTAGCCGACTATGCATCTGCCGTTGATGATGACGGTTGGATATGAACATTCCGGATTCCACTGTTTTAATTCATCCTTTACTGCTGATTTTTCCTCGCCGGTCAGTTCATCAACATATACGTAATTATACTCGACAGCCGAATCGTCAAGCAGCTGCCGGGTTTTTTTACACCATATACACGTGCTCAATGCATATAGTTTAATTTCTCCTTTATTTGTTCCTTCAACCTTATACATTTTCTGCTCCAGACACAATATTCTTATAAAATATTAAAATTTATCTTAAATATATCCCTGAATCGGAAAAAATCAAGAAATACTTATTTATAATGAATATATTTGAAAATTTTTTACGTAAAAAAATTCTTGCATTTACCGCAGTTATTTGTATGATAAATTATATAGGGGGTATGTTTATGTTTAAAAAAACATATACCATAGCTCTCCTTATTCTGCTAATTTTTAACTCTGCAGTTATTTTTGCTCAGCAGTCCAATTTTTCTATTTCACCGCCGCCGATTCCATGGTATGAATTTTCAAAAAGCGATTGGGATACCCGAGTAGGATTAACCTATGTTAGAATCACCGGTGAAATTGAAGAGGATGAAATTTCAGGTGATTTGAACGTGAACGGAGGAGGTGCCAATATCTTTACACGATATGCATTTTCTGACATATTGGCTGCAGATACCGGTATGTTATATGCGTATGCCGGCGGTGAGATTGGAGATGCTGCGGATATGACTTTTTCAGTCTTTGTTCTGCCGTTTGATATTGAATTTCAGCCTGTTAAACAGGATAGTTTTAACATTCTGATATTTGCAGGCTGGAATTTAGCATGGACTTCAATAAATATTAATGCTGATGGTCCGCCTTCTGAAGAGTTAAATCTTGAAACAGCAATGAAGGGTCCTCAATTGGGAATTGAGGCGAGTTTTATACTATCATCGTTTGCTATTTCTCCGTATTTTATGATGTCCAAGCTGGAAGGAAAATCAGATGTAGAAATAAAAGAGAATAATTCACTGGTTTTTTCTGGCAGCTTAAATGTTTCATCAACTTTTGTATATAACTGGGGAATAGATGTTCTATTTATTCCGTATAAAATTACCTTAAGTTCAATTTTACAGATTGCCGGGGATTCTAAGGATAGTCAGCCGTATAATACTTTAATAATATCAGTGAGTTATAATTTTAGTAATAAATAAAAGGGAGGAAAAATGAAAAAGATTATGCTTTACGCCTTATCAGCAGGAGTGGTTTTTATCGTGTGCACAAATGGTTTTGCTGCATCTGCAAATGATACTTCAGGAAAGACGGAATTTGACATTGCGTTAACTGTAGGAGCATGGCTGCCTGGTACTATTGATATAGAAGGTTACGAAGTTGATAAAGACATGGGATTTTTAGGCAGAGGATTTGTAGATGCATATTTAATGCCTAATTTCGCTGCAGGTGCATATATTAATTATTTTTCAGGTTCTTTGAGTGATGACGGCAATTCACTGGATGTTTGGTTCTATGAATTCGGTATAGCTTTAAAGCCGAAATTTATTATGAATGAAAAAATGGCATTTAAACCCGGATTAAATATAGGCTACCGTTTAAATGACCGTGAATCCATGACCACCAGTCCGGATGAAATTACTGAATCGGACGGTTTGGGTTTGAATTTAAGTGCGGAAGTAATTTATAGCATAAATGACAGTTACAGCTTATTGGTTGATTTCGGATTTCTATCACAACCTGCAGGAGGAAATGAAGATGCAAATGTTACCTGGGCGCCGATTTTCTATTTGAACGTAGGAGTTCTGTTTTAAATGCTGCAGGCATTGCTGTCCGCTTAAAAAGTTGGAACAGCAATGCCGCGGATTAATTGAGGGCATGTCATTTTCCTTTTCAGGATGCAAGTTTTTCCGGGGAAATATAATATAATTTTTTTGGAATAAGTTTTTTCCTGACAAAATGACGGCGGATTTCAGGAATGGCGAATGAAAGACTTTTAAATGCCGCTTTATCCCAGCGTGGCTTTACTGAAATATCCTCTTTAAGCTCCTTGATTATTTTTCTGCTTGAATGAATATATGCCGGAATTGACAGGTGCTTACTGATTTCCGGATCTTCAAAATGTGCATTCATATCGTCCCAGAAGTATATTCCGGAAAAAAATCCCTGGCACCACGAAGAACCTTCATTACCGGTTAGTTTATCAGGTGAAGAAATAAAAGAATTATATTTCCATTTTTTTACAGAATCGGAAATATGATTGAAAAACTCGCAGATAACTGAAAAAAAATCAATTTCATCAGT
This sequence comes from Spirochaetota bacterium, assembly GCA_016928815.1. GTDB lineage: Bacteria > Spirochaetota > UBA4802 > UBA4802 > JAFGJZ01 > JAFGJZ01. The sequence goes on along the minus strand of JAFGJZ010000017.1, from coordinate 2,445 downwards.
AATGGAATCGAAACGTATTTTGTTCTGTTTTATAAGGAAAGGCATCCATTTGTCCGGATTTATCTGCTTAGGCGCAATAATGACTGCAGCGAAAAATCCGCTTAAATACTGAATGGTAACTGAAGTGCTAAAATGTTTTTTTAAAACAGAATCCAGCAGTTTAAAGTGTTTCTTTGTCATGATATATTCTCCTTTTGACTCTCTGATTATATAACGCGAATTTTCAGGAAAAAATGAAAAGTTTTTTGCATTTTTTCACTTTTTTTTAATTATTTTAAACCTTAAAAAAATAACTTGTAAAATTCAGTTAAAATCAGTTTTTTGGAATAGAACATTCAACAGCAGATATTTAATCCAGACCGGATTACTGCATAAAAAAGATAAGGAGAATATTTAATGGAATTTCCTATTAATTTAAAAAAATTCGTACAGCAGGAATTCAGCACCGATTCTGAAATTTCAGAAAAAGATCTGTCAATATTACAGGAAAATATTCAGTTGATTCGGGATGCAATAGTATTTTTTACATGTATTTCATCAAAAAGAGGATTTGGCGGTCATACAGGAGGGGCATATGATGTTGTTCCGGAAACCCTGATTCTGAACGGATTTATGAATAAAAAATCAAATAATATAATTCCGGTTTTTTATGATGAAGCAGGTCACCGAGTTGCATTACAGTATATTATGGCTGTTATAAACGGACATATGGATGCAGAGAAACTTTTTCATTACCGTGAACATAATCATGGATTGTACGGCCATCCGGAAAGAGAAGATCACAATGGAATCTTTTTCAGTTCCGGCCGTCTTGGACATATGTGGAGCTATGTAAACGGTATTGCTGAAGCAAACAGGGATAAAAAAGTTATAATGCTCGGAAGTGACGGATCGCAGATGGAAGGCGATGATGCTGAAGCAGCAAGATATGCGGTTGCCAGAAATCTTAACGTAAAATTGTTTCTGGATGATAATGATGTTACAATAGCCGGTCATCCTTCAGTTTATCTGAAAGGATATGAACTGGATAAAACATTGAAAGGTCATGGACTTGCAGTTGATACAGGGGATGGAGAAAATATTCCGGAACTGTTTGAAAGAATCAGGGCGTCTCTGCAGAATGACGGACCAGCGGCATTAATAAACAAAAGAAAGATGGCTCCGAAAATAGAGGGAATTGAAGGCTCTCCGCACGGACATGATGTAATTCCTGCGGACAAAGGGGTGTTTTATCTTGAATCAAAAGGATATACTGAAGCAGTTAATTATATTAATTCTCTGAAATCCGGCAGCTCATCCGTTGAATATAAAGGTTCAACGAAAGAAATGGATAAGAATCGGGATCTTTTCGGAAAATTTATTGCAGATCAGATTCTGAAAATAAATGAAGCTGATAGAATTAAAAAAGTAATTGTAGTTGATTCGGACCTTGAAGGTTCATGCGGACTGCATCATATCAGAAAAGCGTCACCGGAGGTTTATGTTTCCGGAGGAATTATGGAAAGAAATAATTTCTCGGTTGCATCAGGATTCGGTTCGGAAAAAGGCCGTCAGGGTATCTTTGGAACATTTGCAGCTTTTTCAGAAATGATTATATCAGAATTGACAATGGCCAGACTGAATAATTGCAATGTTATCGCTCATTTTTCACATACTGGTATTGACGATATGGCTGATAATACATGTCATTTCGGAATAAATAACATGTTTCTTGATAACGGACTTACAGATGATAAAACAACAAGACTTTATTTCCCTGCTGACAGCGGTCAGATGAAAGCATTGATAAATAAAATTTTCAATGAAGAGGGAATCAGGTTTGTGTTTTCAACACGAAGTGCGGTACCTCATATTTTGAAAGAAAATAGTACAGAAAAATATTATAATGATGATTATATTTTTTCCGGAAAAGATGAGATTATCCGTCAGGGTAAAAAAGTATATGTAGTCAGTTATGGTGATATGCTGTACAGATCTCTTGATGCAGTAGAAACTTTAAGAGCCGAAGGTATTGATGCTGCACTTATCAACAAACCTGTTTTAAATACAGTTGATGAGGAGATGATGAAAAGAATCTGTTCTTCAGATACTCAGGCAGTAATTGTTGCAGAAACACAGAATGTTAAAACAGGTCTTGGAAGCAGAATGGGTACAATTCTGCTTGAGAGAGGATTTAAAGGAAAATTTGCAGTAATGGGTGTATCAATACCAGGTCAGGGAGGACTTTCGGAACATATCCCGTTCCAGGGATTAGCACCGGAAAATATTGTTCAAAAAGTTAAATCGATGATTTAATAAATTATTTTTTAATTATATAAAAATACCCTGATTTTCAGGGTATTTTTTTTATCAGGAGAATAACTGTTCAGTAAATATGAAATTAAATTTTATTTATTTGATTTTCGATAATGCAGGTTTTGTTTTTTTATTCTTTATGTATTAAAT
>JAFGJZ010000193.1 GCA_016928815.1 Spirochaetota bacterium | reverse complement strand
TTATGACGGACATGAAGAGGATAATCCCTGCATAAAATTCAAAACAACAATTGATGTTACGGTTTACTTTGAAACAAGTGCTTCAATCATGAAAAAAATTGATATGTATGACAGAAAGAAAATCAAAGGAATCGGATTCTGGAGACTTTCCATGGAGCCTGAAAATTTCTGGGAAAAGATCAAAAGCGGCTATCTTAAATAAATTTCCGGCTTAATCTGATAACAATTTCATACCCGAAAAAAAACCTGATGAATTATCATCAGGTTTTTCATTGTTGTAAGTTATTTCATTGTAATTACTTCTTAACTTCTTCCTCGGCATTTTCAATCAGCTGTGAAATGTCCGGGTTTTTTCTGTAACGAAGAACATTCAGAATGAAAATGTTCAGTTTGCTTATGATGTTCGGCGGAAGCTGATTGCCGTCAACCTCGATGGAAATAACCGGATAGTTGTGTTCCCTTGCCCACGGAGTAAACAGACCTTCTATTACGCGTCCGATCAGACATGCAAAAGGTGAGATGTTGACTACACCTGAATAGTCCTCGTCCTTGGAAGTTGCAGCCACGCCGCTTGAGACAGTAATTTCAGAATTAAGCTCATGATTGACAAAATGCTCGGCGGCATTAATCATGATTTTTTCCATATCATGCGGTGCATGGGGAAGAAGACGGCTGATTTTAAGCGCTTTTTTAACTTTATTTTCAACCGAGTGCTTCCATATACTCTCAAGCTTTATGAACATCAGTTTTTTAAACTCTTCCGAAAATATTCTTAAAAGAGGATTTTTAAGTTTAAGCCGTTTCTTCAGATCGTAGGTACGGACGAAATCAAGATAATGAATCCATTCGCCGACTCCCGATACTTTTCCGATTATTCCCTTTTTACTGAACAGATAGATAAGTTCATCAACCGCGAAGTCATCACGTCGGACGTAAATTTCACCGACAATCAGTACTTTAGGGCAGTCTTCAAGTTTTCTCTTTAGCGGTATTTTTGCTATTTCAGCGGCAATTCCTTTCAGATTTGGAATTACACCCGTAATGTTGTTCTCTGCCACAGAAATGAGCTGCTGCCACAGATCATGGAATTTATTCATTGCTGCTTCGGAATCAACCGCGCAGGCTCTCAGACTTGTCTGAATATCTTTCATCATGTCGCCAATAACCATTCCCCACCATGCATGTTTGGAGAAATCAGGTCCGAGTTCGGTATATGAATTATCCGCACTCAGGGTTATTACGACAACATTTTCAAGCCGAAGATCTTTGAAAAGGTTTTCATAGAAGACATAGTACTGTCCCGTACGGCACGGACCTGTTGTAATCGGAACAAAAAGAAGATAAAGTTCATCTTTCCGGTATTTACTGGATCCGAAATACTGCAGGGCGCTTCCAAGTACAAGATGTGAAGGAACGCATTCCTTTCCCGATGCAAAACTTCTGGCGTGTTCCAGCGTGCTTCTGTTTGCAACAGGCATAGCTTCTGCATTGATTCCTGTTGAGCGCAGAACAGCTCCTGTAAGCTGGGTACTTAAATCTCCCATATTTGAAAGAAGCAGTTTTACTTTCTTGTTGTCTTTAATCGGAATTGTTTCCCCGGTATTTGTGTTCTTAATGTGTATGCTCCGGTTTCCTGTATTAATGAAACGCAGACCGTTATCGTATCTTTCTTCCTTGATCTCTTCCTGTTTTGATCTGTATCCGTCAATGATGTCAAGGAATGCTTCAACCCTTGTGTCAATACCGGCATCCGCGGAGTGTGAGTCAAGTTCAAGAATGAGAAACGGTTTTGTTCCCATCTGCCATTTTATGTAATGCAGCATGAATGAATCAGGTGCGCATGAAAAGTTTGTAATGAATGTGATGTACATGTTCGGTTCATTTTTAATCAGGGATGCAACTTTCATGTTAAGCTGTCCGTAGTACCAGTACATGTTAGGGAAAATGTCTTCATCTCCGAACGGAAGAATGTCAAATGGAATGATGCTGTATCCCCGCGTAGTAAACTTTCTCGGAATACCCATGTTCGCTTCTTTGGTAAATGCATTGTAAGGACGGCCGAGCAGGGCTATTACCGGCCGGTTGGATTTTCTTGATTCATCAAGAGCTTTCTGTCCGAGAATTTTGGCTTTTTCGCCGTATTCTTTCTGTTTCATAAGAGCTGTCGAAAAAGCTTTTCTGATTTCTGCTTCACCGATTTTCAGCTGTTCGCCGAGTTTCTGGAAATGCTCAAGCGCCTTGTCTTCTCCGAATTTGAAAGAAACAATTACAGGAAGAAACTTTTCTTCCGGAATGTCAGGAAAAGCTTTTTTAATGTAATACGGCAGAGCCTGCGTAATCGGGCAGAAATTCGCATGCACATCCTCTTCGTGGCTCGGCATGTCGCGGAAATGAGGTATGAAAATGTAGTCAACACCCTTGTTCCAGACATCCTGGACCGCTCCGTGTGCTATTTCTGCAGGAAAGCAGTATGTACTTTCAGCTCTTGCCGTTCCGTCACTGTTGACATCATCTGACAGAACTGTTTTAATTCCGAGTTCATTGAAAAACCATGTATAGAAAGGGTATAGCGAATGTATGGAAAAAGCTCTCGGTATACCAATGACGTAATCCCTTTTTTTAGTAAAATCAGTTTCGCCGGGAACGCATTCACTGAAAATCAGTCTGTCTCTTTCTTCAATATAATCAACTACCACAGCTTCAGATTGTATTTTTTTTCTTGTATTGGAGTATTTGTTGCATCGTCCGCCGAACATGTATTTATGACCGTTAACTACAAGAACCTGAATAGGGCAGTAGTTATCGCATGCCTGGCATTTGAATTCGCGTTCGTATATGATTTCCTGATTGATGATTTCATCAAGATCGTAGTCTTTCATGTCAAGGAGATTGTTCTGCATTTTCTGCTTCGCGAGCAGTCCTACTCCGAAACAACCCATAAGTTCGGGTGCGGGAGGAACGAGAATTTCCTTGTTGAGAAGCATCGCAAATGCAAGAGGTACCGCCGGATTTTTAGCAACTCCTCCCTGAAGGAAGATTTTCTGACCGATTGTACGGTTACCCACAACCCTGTTGAGATAATTTGAAACGATTGAAGATACAATGCCCGCTGTAATATCTTCCTTGCTCGCGCCCTGCTGAATTGCCTTGCGTATGTCCGAGTTAATGAATGCCGAACAGTGTTCTCCGAATTTTAAGGGCGCTTTGGAATTCATTGCAACCGGACCGATATCTTTCGCAGATGAAATGTTAAGATCTCCGGCTGCAGATTCCTCCAGGAATGAACCTGTACCGGCTGAACATGCCTCATTCATTGCATAATCAATAGGTACCATGTTTTTCAGAAGAACATATTTGGCATCCTGTCCCCCGATTTCAAAAATTGTGTCAACATTGTTTGCAAAATATGTTGTTCCGACACTGTGAGCGATAATTTCATTGTAAACGCCGCCAGTTTCAAGGAAAACACCGAGTATTTCGCGTGAAGAACCGGTAGTAGCGGCAAGTTTGATGTTTATTTTCCCGTCACCGATGTCTTCTCTGATTTTTTTCTTAATTTCAACAAGACATTCTTTCAGTGCTTTTACCGGATCACCGTGGGTTCTTCCGTAAAAAGATGCCGTTATCTGATCGGTTTCAATGTCAATGAGGCAGGCTTTTGTGGTAGTGGAACCGCCGTCCACACCCAGAATATATGTTCTGCCTTCTACAACCTTTTCCGTTTTAAAATCAAAATACTTGACCATCTTTTCGTATTTTGCAAGAGGTTCATATTTTTCAAATCGAACCGTATTGTCTTTCAGCAGTTTGTCAAAAGAAGGCAGGCTGCTGCCGTTCTGTTCGGCCAGGAAAGCCGCTCCGTATGCTTCGAGATAAGGAGCTTCATCCGGAATTATAAATTCGATTTCAGGCGCTTTTTCCCTGATAAAGCGGATAATATGCTTATTCTGGGTTACTCCTCCTGTAAGAATTACTTTTCCCTGCTGAAGCCGGGCTCTTTTTAGAAAGTCCACAACCTTCGTAGCCATTACATTACTGAGCGAAACTACAATGTCGTTTTTTGTCGCTTCACGTTTATTAAGTCTGTGCGTACAGTCGCTTTTCATGAAAACTGAACATCTGGTTGCAAGGTGAAGAACCTTGCTTGAATCAGGAACCTTGTTAACATCATCAAGCACAAGGTCCATTCTTCCAAGCTGCTGCTTGAAAAATTCTCCCGTTCCTGATGCGCATTTGCTGCCTGAGAAATTATTTACGATTTTATTGTTCTGGTCCAGAGTGTAAACTACAAGATCTTCTCCGCCCATCGATACGACTGCATCGGCTTTTATTCCTTTTTTCGCCATTGCCGCTTCAATACATACCGGCTCAATCGTATTGTTCATATTGAAAAGAAAACGTCCTTCTGTTCCGGTTATCAGGCACTTTGTTCCTTCTTCCACCTTCATTTCAGCCAAAACTGTTTTTAGCGCAGAAGTGAAATCACCCTCGTGCGCGACAACTTTGGTCCATTTTACGGAATCGTTTTCAAGAGCCACAATCTTCAGTGAAGAAGAACCGATGTTTATTCCTATATGCTGCATAATTTTATCCTCATGTCTGGTTTATGAATTTTTACGGCAGCTTTTCACAGTCATGACTGACATTAAAAAGCTTTATTGTATTTCTGTAAAATTTAACATCTGATACGAATAATCTTCGGAGCTATCGGATTTCGTCAAGAAATTTGCTGATTTTATTGATGAATTATTGAATTAAATGTATTGTATTTTACAATTTGGTTCATAACATGGTCAAAACGTTTGATTTTGTATATATTTTTATTGTTTTCATCTCAAAAATCAGTGTTTTTACATTAAATTAAGCGCAAAATGATTTTATAACGAATTTTTGTAATTGACGTAAAACAGTTATAATAATGTTATAGCAGAGAATATTTTTTGAAGGATTGTTCTTGAATGAAAAATTTTATCAGGTCAAATAGAAAAATTCTGGCTCTCATAGTGCTTTATTTTTCAATATTTATAGCAGCATCTCTTTTGATAATTATCATACGTATCAAACCTGCAAAGGAGGTCAAGGTTCCTTCAGTGGTAGGTGAGAATTTTTTAAATGTATATAACCAGATTGTCAGAAGGGAACTAAAACCTGAAATCAAGTTTTATGATGTCATGGATATTGACGATGGAATGATTCTGTCGCAGTTTCCTCCCGCAGGAGCACCTGCAAAAGCCGGAAGCAGACTGAGAATAACAGTAAGCCGTAATAATCTAAAAGTAGATATGCCGTCTTTGACGGGTTCTGAACTGGCAATTGCAAAAAATAAACTGAAAAATCTGCATATCGGTGAAAAAACAGTTTCACTTGGAACCGGTACAGTTACATATATTCCTTCAAAGGATGTTTCGGAGCAGGTTGTAATCATGCAGAATCCGCGTGCTGGAGAGAAAGTAAAACCTGATCAGAAAGTAAATCTGCTTGTTTCTCTTGGTGACATCGAGACTTTGAACGTCATGCCGGATCTTAAAGGACAGTCTGTTGATCTTGCTAATGATTTTTTAAACGCGAGCATGATCTCACTTGTACAGAAAGTCATTAAAGCAGACCGGAAGGAATCAGGCGGACTTGTCGCTGATCAGAGCATTCCTGCCGGAGGGAAACTTGAAAAAGGCAGCACCGTAACATTGACGGTTTCATATTATGAGCTTTCAGATCATTTTTATTCCGGTTATGAAAAGATAGTAATGTCTGTGCCGAAAGGCGGAGAAGAGGGTGTTTATGAGGTTGCAGTCTCGGATGATGTTACTGAACGGATCTGTTTCAGCGGAAAGAAAAAAGGCGGTGATGAAATTGAATTCGTATTTTTCAGAACAGGTAATGCAAAAGTGGTTTTGATGAAAGATAAGAAGGAAATCAAGAAAACCACGGTAAATGTTGACAGTTTTGAATGAAGTAAATGATTTGGAATAAAAAAAAGGGACATAATCCCGTAAATTATAATTAATATTGACAAAAAAACGGGCTGAGGAATACATATCCCTTAGCTAACAGGAGGATTAGAAGTGGTTAAAATTCGATTACAGAGATTCGGCGCAAAGAAAAAACCAAGTTACCGTGTAGTTGCAATTGATGAGCGTAAACAGAGAGATGGTGCAATAATTGAAAACCTTGGTCAGTATCAGCCGGTTTCTTCAGGTCTGCAGTTTTCTGTTGATGAAGATAAAATGCTTACATGGCTCAAAAACGGAGCTCAGCCGACAGAGACTGTGCTTAGAATGCTTAAAAAACAGGGTATCTGGAAAAAGCACTTAGAATCAGTGAAATAAGAGCTTAATACGGAGAGCATTGATGAAATATAAAGATTTAGTGGAATATGTTGTGAAATCACTGGTCGACAGTCCTGATGGCGTTGAAATCAGGGAAATAGAAGGTGAAAAATCGACAATACTTGAATTGAAAGTTTATAAAGATGATATTGGTAAAGTTATAGGGAAGCATGGAAGAATAGCAAGAGCTATCAGAACTTTACTGAATGCTTCAGCCACTAAATCCGGAAAACGGGTTATGCTGGAGATTCTTGATTGAGTAATGAGTACATAAGGGTTGGAAAAATTCTTGGTACTTTCGGGCTTGACGGCTCACTTAAAGTGAAAATTATAACAGATTTCCCTGAAAGGTTTGATGACGGGAATCAGTTGTATATTAATATAAACGGGTTTTATAAAAAGCAGATAATAAAAGACAGTACCTTATTAAAAGACAGGCTTGTTAGAGTAAAGTTCAACGGTGTTGACGGTATGGAAAGTGCACAGACACTTATTGATTATGAGTTGTTTGTTGATTCTGCAGAAATTGATTTAAGCAGAAACAGTCTTGATGAAAATACTTTCTATCAGTTTGAAATAGTCGGCCTTGATGTTTTTTATAAGGGAAAGCCTTTTGGTGTGCTGAAAGAAGTGATTGAGGCCGGAGGCGGCGATACGCTGGTTATTGAAAGAAACGGAAAGGAATTTTTTGTTCCGTTTGTCAGATCAATGGTCAGTGTTGATCTTGAAAAAAAAGAAATATTGCTTACACCGCCTGACGGATTGATCGAAAGTCAGAGTTAATTTGAAAAACTTCAAGGTAATTACATTATTTCCGGACTTTTTTAATTCTCCTTTGCAGAGCAGTCTTCTTGGCAAGGCTGTTCAGAACGGAATTATTGAAACCGAAATAATCGATTTGAGGGAATATTCTGATGACAGGCTCAAAAGATGTGATGATTCCCCTTACGGGGGCGGAAGCGGAATGGTTATTAAACCCGAACCGGTTTATAACTGTCTTGAGAAAAATCTTACTGATGAAACAAAGGTGATTTATCTTACTCCTTCCGGAATTCCTTTTAATCAGGAGCTTGTAAAAAAATTCAGCAGTTTTAATTCTATCTGCATGATCTGCGGGCACTATGAAGGAATTGATCAGAGAGTGATTGATGAATTTGTAGATTATGAAATTTCGGCCGGTGATTACATTCTATCCGGCGGTGAGATTGCGGCATTGATTCTGATTGATTCAATATCAAGATATGAAACAGGATTTATGTCGAATGAGGAATCATTGAATGAGGAAAGTTTTGAAAACAATCTTCTTGAATATCCTCATTATACAAGACCGGTTGAATATCGTGGACAGAAGGTTCCGGATGTTCTTTTAAGCGGTAATCATGCCCGGATTTCAGAATGGAGACTTGAAAAAAGTATTCAGAAAACAATGAAAGTACGGCCCGATTTATATGAGAAATATAAAAAACAATAATTTTAGGAGAAGCATATGAATATTGCTGATCAGATTGGTCTTGAACTTGTTCCTGTGAAAAGAGAGCAGAATTTTGAAGTCGGTGACACTGTTAAAGTGCATTATAAAATCGTTGAGGGAAACAGGGAGCGTATACAGGCATACGAAGGTGTTGTCATCGCTGTAAATAACAAGTGCGGTTCCAAAACCTTTACTGTAAGACGTGTATCTTTTGATGTAGGTATAGAGAGAATATTTCCTCTTTACAGTCCGCGTATTGATAAAATTGATGTTATCCGCAAATCAAAAGTTAAAAAATCAAAACTGTATTATCTACGAGATAAAAAAGGAAAATCGGCGAAATTAAAAGAGAAGATTTATGTAAAAAAAGATTCTCTTCCTAAAGCGCCTAAAGCTGCTCCTGCTGTACAGACTTCCGGGGAAGAAAGTAATCAGGACTGAAACTGAAAATGACAAAATCAGTAATTAACGAGAATCCGTCTTTTTTAATAGAGACGGATTTTTTATTTCAGGGTAAAAAAGTCATTGCCGGACTAGATGAGGCAGGAAGGGGATCTCTTGCAGGTCCGCTGACTGTTGCTTCGGTTGTTTTCCCATGTGAGTTTTTTTCTGAAATGCCTCCTCAGCTGAGTGATCTAAATGATTCAAAGAAACTTACACCCCGTAAAAGAGAAGCCTGTTATGAAGTCATAAAAAAATACGCTGCATATTACAGTTACATCCATATATCTCCTGAAATTATTGATGAAATGAACATTAACAGAGCTACCGAATTTGCCGTTAATAAACTGCTTGAACGGAACTGTGAAATATCCCAGGTTTTACTGGATGGTAATTTTAAATTTAATCTTAAAATCCCGTATCTTTCCGTAATAAAGGGAGACAGCCGTTCAATTACAATTGCCGCCGCGTCCATCGTAGCCAAGGTAGAACGGGATGCTTTCATGAGCGGACTTCCCGGGAAATATGATATTTACGGATTTAAAAAAAATGCGGGATATGGAACAGTATTGCACCGTGAATCGATAATGAAACATGGTCCGTCTGACATACACAGAAAGTCATATGAACCGTGCAGGACTATTACAGGTTATGGAAAAGATAATATCCGGTAATCTCAGAATTCAGATTGCAGGTCCTCTTTCAAGAAATGACAGACTGAAAAATCTGAAGACTGGAGACATCGTTACTGCCAGAATTCTGTCGAAAATAGACAAGTTTACAGCTGTACTTGAATTGTACGGAAATAAAGTGAAAGGCAATTTTACTTTTCAGGTACCTGATGTTGCCTCAATGAAACTTGTTATTACGGGTAATAAGGACGGATTTCTGAGTTTCAGAATGACGGATGAAAGTGATAAATTTCAGGATATAAGAAAGTTATTGGCAGGTCTTCCGCTGATTAAAAACGAACTGCTTTTTCTTATTATTAACAGTGTTAGAAATTCTGATTTTTCTTTTTTTCACATATATGAACAGTTTTTCATGAAGAACAGGGATTTTTTAAATAAGAAAAAACAGATGAAGAAATTTTCCGCGGAAACTGTGAAAAAAAGCAATCTTCAGAATCTGGTTTTTCAATCCGCATTTAATGATGCTTCAGCTGAGGAAATTGACTTAATTTATAAATTTCTGAGTTTATTTGAACTCTTTGATAATGAAGGCGGTATTCTTGAAATAGATGATTCTGCTGCTGAAATTTTTTCAGTCTGTTACCAGAAACCGGATAAAAAAGCCCCTTCAGTTTATTTTTTTGAGAACAGGGATAAAGAAGTTTCTGATATTAAGATAATGCATCATCCGGAGGTATTCCTGTTTAAGGCGGATTTTTCTCAAATCGGACGGATTGAAGTCTTAGCTTCAAATACGGGTGCTCCCAGAATAGACGTGTTTTATGAAAATATATCTAATGAGAAAATTGTTGTTGATAAAATGAATAAGATGACTGAAGTTATTTCTGACAGCATTTTGCTGTTTCTTTGGGAAAAAAGTTTTTTTCTGGAAAAAATTCTGGATTTTTCTCAAAAAGAAAACAGAGTTGATATTAAAGCATGACGGGACCTGATAAAGCAGTAGCGCTGAAAATTAATGATTTTTCCGGAATACCGGAGGTTATTGCACGCGCTAAAGGTATTTTAGTTGAAAAAATGATTAAAATTGCCGAAAATAGTAATATAGAAATATATGAAGATAAAGATTTAGCGGAAACACTGTTTACTTTGAATACTAATGCCGACATACCGCCGGAATTATATAAACCGGTTATAGAGGTCCTGGTATACTGCTATAACATTAACAGTGAGTTAAAGAAAAAATTAGATTTAAAATTTCTCGGGAAGCGGGACTGATGAAACGAATTTTAGTTAGTGAATTACAGCCGGGTATGAGATTTACAAAGCCGGTTTATATCGATAAAAACAATATGCTTGCAGGGGCAAATGTGTCAATTAAGGACACTGATTTAAAGCGCCTGAATAAATGGGGCATTAAAGAGGTTGAAACTGACGGCGACCTTATTCTTGTGAAGGGCGGACAGCATCATGAACATTCGCAGGAAGTTGAAACTATTCTTGATAATTATAATAAACTTATTCTGCTGAAGGAACGTCTTGTCGACATTCATGATAATGCCTGCAAAACAGTAATCAAAACACATACCGCAATAAGGAATAACAGGATTTTCCCAACAACCGAACTTGAAAAAGCGGCAGATGACATTTTTTCACTGATTTATGAAAACCAGAATGTATTTCTCTTTTTATACGGCATAGAGCATCATCATGATGCGGTAGCCGTTCATTCCGTAAACACCACCTTTTACGCCATGCTGATCGGAATGAACATGAAATATACTAAAGCCAAGATGAAAGATCTGGCTCTGGGAACTTTAATGATCAATTCCGGGATGGTGCAGATACCTGCATACATCATGCATAAGGAGTCCGAGCTTACGGACCGTGAATATAATCAGATTAAAACTCATCCGATTCTGGGTTATCAGGTGCTTAAAAAACTGGGAAATTATCCGGAGACAAGTGCGCTTGTTTCCATGCAGCATCATGAACAGTTCGACGGTAAGGGTTATCCTCGCGGTTTGAAAGGAACCGAAATTTCAGAATACGCCCGAATTGCGTCTATTGCTGATAACTATGAAGCACTTCTTGAAAAAAGAAGCTACCGTGACAAACAGTTTTTTTATCATGCTATGAAACAGCTTGTATCTTCAGGTTCTCAGAAATTTGATCCTGTAATTTTAAGAATTTTCATAAGCATTCTGTCCATATATCCGATCGGTTCAATTGTTGAACTGAATAAGCGCGGAATCGGCATAGTTATCGGATCAGTACCGAACAAACCGATGCGTCCTATCATCAAACTTGTTGTTGATCAGGACGGGAACAGGTTCAGGGATCTTGAAATCGTCAATCTTCTTGATGACAACGATCTTTACATTGTTAGAACCATTAATGAGGAAGAGTCCGGTATTAAAATAAGCGATGAGCTATAACAGTAAATCATTCGGAGATTCCGGTGAGGAAACCGCTGCCGGATATCTTGTAGAGAATGGCTTCAGAATCCTGGCAACAAAATTCAGATACGGCCGCTACAGTGAAATTGACATCATTTCAGTAAAAGAAAATTTGATTGTTTTTTTCGAGGTTAAAACAAGGCAGAACTCCCGTTTCGGAGGATCAGTTTATTCAATTAATAAGCGGAAAATCCACAATCTTAAAAAATGTGCCGGTTATTTTCTTCTTAAAAATCCCGATTTATTTCATAATTATATTTTCCGTTTTGATCTTATATGCATACAGAACGGGAAGATTGAAATAATTGAAAATATCATTCCATGGTAAATGCAGTATTTCCGGTTTAAGTATTATCTGTTTCTTCCATATTTTAAAAAATATTAAGAATATTGCGACATAATCACAAAAAATTTGACTTTTTTCAATTAATTAGTATTTTAAATAAAGATTGTTAAGGGAATTTGAAAAAGTACCGAAATTATTATTAGGTATGATAAATCTGCTCAAGGAGGAGCGGAGCCTATAAAAGGAGTTAGGCCATGAAGGATCTCATGAACAAGGAGGGTCGTGAGTTCGAGGTCAGAGCGGAGAAATCTGAAAGTCAAATTGAAGTGGAAGCATACAGACGGATGATTTCAGATGTAAATTATTTGGATCATGCAATCAAAAAAATCGCTACTGATTTATCGCATTACCTCACAAAATGATGGCGTAAACAAGCAATCATAACCGGCATGGGAAACCATGCCGGACCCTTAAGACGGCTGAAATTTATGAAAAAGAAGCAAAGTTCCTATGACATTATCAAATCCAACCGTAAATTGAAACTTGTGTTTATTCTTCTTTTTCTGACTTTTCTTTTAGGCGTAATGATTATTTACAGATATTATCTATGGTCTTTCCTTTTCGCTCTTGTTTTCTACATTGCACTTCTGCCGGTTCATGATCTGTTCGTAAAATTTCTTAAAAACAGAACGCTCTCAACAGTAATTATTATTATTCTTTTCCTGCTGATTGTAATCATTCCGGTTTCATATGTTCTTGCTGCCCTGTCCGATCAGACGGTTGAAATGTATAATTTACTTTCAAAAAATTTTAACTACCAGAGTATTCTGGATTCAATTGCCAGAAATCCCGTCATTGATAAAGTTTCCAGCTCATTTAATTATTCTGAAACAGAGAAATATCTCAGAATTACAAAATTCATACAGGACACAGCACAGCCGGTTGCTGCCAGATTGAAGGATTTAATATCATTTTCGATAAATCTGCCGGTTAATTTCTTTTTCATGATTCTCATCCTTATTTTTCTGCTTCAGGAAGGGCATAAATACGGATCGAAAATATATGATATTCTTCCATTCCCTGACGATCTTGTAAAACAGGTTTTTAAAAGACTTAAAGATGTAATTAAAATCCTCATCGCGGGAAATTTTTTTATCATGCTGTGCCAGGGAATTCTTGTCGGAATAGGTTTGAAAATTGCAGGAATCGCTGATTATAAGCTTATTGCAATCATTGTGGCTGCTGTTTTTTCCCTTATACCTGTTTTGGGAACTGTGTTTGTATGGGGTCCTGTTGCGGTATATTTAATGATTAATGGTCAGGTACTTCAGGCGGTAATAATTTCTGTATGGTGTCTCACATGGTATCAGGTACTGGAAAACATCGTAAAGCCGTCTCTTTTCGGTAAAAAACTGAAATTTCATCCTCTTCTGTTTTTCTTTCTGCTGCTTGGAAGTCTTAAAACATTCGGTCTTTCGGGTGTGATTATAGGACCGATTATTCTTACAGTTTTCTATTCACTATGGGAAATCTACAATCTTATTGATATTTATGATACCAAAAAATTGGAAAAAATATGATCATAAAATCAGCTCCCCGGATTATTTAATTGACACAGGTATTTATTATTAAAATAATAAATCCGTTGATTACGTCTTTTTTCATTAAATCGACTTTTTAAACCGGCGGAAAATTCCGCTGTTACATAACTATTTAACTGGCGGTGTGATGAAACTTACCCGAAAAGAATTTCTGAAATTATCTGCCGGAGCTGCTGTTACAGCCGGTTCCGGAATTCCGTTTCTGACTTCATGTTCCTCCGGGAAAACAGCTGTTGAGCATGACAGGGTTAATTCCGTATTATGCCCGTTCTGTGCTGCCGGCTGTTCAGTTCTGGTTTATTCTCTTGAAGGAAACCCGATTTTCATAACCGGAGATAAAAAAGATCCGGCAACCGGAGGTTATCTCTGCAGCAGGGCTTTTTCATTAATTGAGCTGTATCGGAGTAAAGACCGCCTGAAAAAAGTACAGTACCGGGCTCCGTTTTCAGGAAGATGGGAGTTTATCAGTTATGAGGATGCCGTCAGCCGAATATCCGCTAAAATTAAAAAAACAAGGGATGAATCATTCATTTATAACGCCAATGGCGTGGAAGTAAACAGGATCGAATCAATTACTGCGGTGGCAGGAGCGAATCTTACAAATGAGGAGCTTTTCAGTTTTACCCGATTCTGCCGTATTCTTGGAATCGCAGATGTCGGAACAGATCATCTTATTAAGTCAGGATCCAAAAACAGGATTCTTCAGAATCTTCTGGGATATGGAGCAGAACCTAATCCGGTAATTGACATCATTAACAGTAATATCATAATCATGCTGGGAGCCGATCCGGCTGAGGATGCCGGAATATACATGCATTATATTGACAGGGCGAAGCAGCGCGGTGCGGAATTTATCAATATTGACATACTGTTCACCAAATCCGCAGTACCGGGTGATCATTTTGTTCAGATTAAACCGGCTACCGATCTTGTTTTTCTGAACGCCGTAATTCACTTCATTTTAAATAATGACCTTTTTGACAGGGATTATGCAAGCCGTTATACTGAAGCAGGAAACATTCTTCACAGGGAATTTTTCTTTAATAAAGTTTCCGGCTTATTTTCCGGATTTAATTTATCTACATCAGAATATACTGATAAATCTTCATGGAGTTATGAGCTTGATAAAAGGGGTAATCCTCAGATTGATGAGGAGTTAAGGGATTCGCATTCGGTGCTATCCATTCTTAAAAACATTACATCCGATTATTCACCGGCGGCAGTAAGGGATATTTGCGGAATAGATCCGGAACAGTTTCTTAAAATTGCCGAAATTATCGGAGGTTCCTTTTCTAAAAATAAAAAAGTTTCCTTTATACTTGGTTCAGGGGTTCTTGATCAGAATCAGTCCGATTCTATCATGCATGCAGTTCTGATCATTCAGCTGCTTCTCGGGAATATCGGTACTCCCGGCGGAGGTGTTTACTCTGTCGAAAAATACGGAAATTTCCAGTCATTGAATGATTTTATTCCAGATTGGAGTTCCCTTCCGGGAAACATTCCGCTTCCGGTTGCGGATGAAATAAGAAAAGATCTTTCATATAAAGCATATGCATATAACAACAGATCGGTTACGAATTTTGAGGACAGCGTTAATTATTATTCAGAATTTGAAAACATTTCATCCTCTCTTCTCCGTGCTTTTTACGGAACAGATCTGGAGGTTGAGCATGTCTATAAATGGCTTCCTAAGTCCGGCAGCGGATTCGATTCCTCTAAATTCATATCCTCTCTGGAAAATTTGAAATATAAAGGCGCATTTTTTCTAAACAGCGGTTTTGATGCATTTATAAACGGGAGCCTTCCTCCTGAAAAGCTGCTTTCAAATCTGGAATGGGCCGTTGTCACATCATGTTTTAATTCGGGACTTACGGAATTCTGGAAAACTGATTATGAAAAATGCGGAACAGAAGTATTTCTCTTCCCGTCCGAAATGCTTCCCTGGAAAAAAGGTACTGTAACAAACATATCGAGAAAAATCCGGAAAACTGGACTTGATTCGGATCTATCACCTCTGCCTGATGCAGTAAATATTTTTGCAGACATACACGATGCCCTGAAATCTGTTTATTCCGCAGGGGAAGGCGCATTCCCTGAACCTGTAAATATGTCAGCTGTAATTAAATCATCTGAGCGGATACTTGAATTGATTTCAGGTTATGATAATGATAAAAAACTGACTTCAGGTTTTGAACTTAATGCTGAATCATCTATCAGCGGGAATCACCTTTATTCCGGAATTATTCAGGGTTCAAAGAACAAACTGACGGATTACTCCGGCAGGAAATCCGGGAAAATAAACGGAACCGGATTTTTTCTGGACAACCGTAACGGTTACACATGGCCCTGCAATACGGTCTATCTTTATAATAAAATTTCCGTTGATAAAGGGCTTACTCATTATAATGCGGATATTCATGATACAAAATATGATGTAACTGACGGTCTTGAAAACGGTGTTGATAAAAATCCTTTTATCATGACTTCAAGCGGTAAGGCTTCTCTTCTTTTCATGAATTCAGCATATACACCTTTCCCGGTGTATTATGATTTCATCAGACAGAAATCCGGTATAACTGTATTTCCGTTCAGGAACGGGAAAGTACGGAGATTGAACTATGTATTCCGGAGCAGTAACATTCAGCTTCCAGTAGTATTCATCAATAGAAGTGATGGCTGTCTGCTTAATCAATCCAAAATGTTTCTTCAGATCAATGGAAGCAATCTGCTTTATACTGAAAATGAAGATGTTTTTACTTTTTTTAAAGAAACCGGTTTCAGGACGGTTAAAGAAAAAATGCTTTCAGACGGCGAATATATTATCCTTAAAAACAGTACTGAAATTTCTGACCTTATTGCAAACGGTTCATTAAATATGCAGAGCAGAACCAAACATATCATATTGAATATTACGGTAAAAAGTTAAATGGGTGAAAAAAGTTTTTTAATTGATACAACAAAGTGTATAGGCTGCGGAGCGTGTTCACTCGCCTGTAAAGGTCTGAATTCACTTGAACCGACAGAATTCAATCATGAGAAAATTCCGCATTTATCTCAGAATGACTGGATAGTTTCTTTTAAAAACGTAAGAAATCCGGATGCCGGGGAGAATGCATGTTTCATAACATTGATGTGCAATCACTGTACAGAGGCTGACTGCGTAAAAGTCTGTCCTTCAGGTGCAATGAAGAAAAAAAATGATTTTGTGCTCATTGATCCGGATAAATGCATTGCCTGCGGCAGCTGTGTTGAAGCCTGTGTTTATAATGCGGTTTTTCTGGGAAAAAATGCTGGTGGAAGAAAACTGGCCAAAAAATGCGATGCATGTTACAGTGCATTTAAAAATGTCCCTCTTTGTGTATCTGTATGTCCTACGGGGGCTCTCAAGTTTGATTACAGGCTGAAAATGATAAAAGAGGCCAACCGCCGAATAAGTGCGCTTGCGAAAAAATACAAATCTCCATCAGTGTATGGATTGACTGAATACGGCGGACTTAATGTTCTGACAATAGTCAGAACTGATGATGACCTGAAAGCTGTGAAACGAAAAACAGCAGCAAACCGTATTGACAGAATGATTGAAAGATCCGAATTATTCAGAATTTTTAATTTCTTTATGCCGTCTTTCAGGACCGGGAAAGAATATCTCTATAAAATTCTAAAATCCATTGTCTGAAGTTTATGACTTTTGATGATTGACAAAATATTAATTTAGTGTAGAATATCTGTAAAGAATTCTAATTTTTCCGGAAATTAAATAATCTGTTCCGGAGGAAACAAGGGAGATCTGATGAAAAAAGTTTTAATTATTGTGCTTTTAGTTTCATTTACGCTGTCATGCAGTCAGAAATTTTACGAGAAAATGTATAAAAAATCATATACTCTTAATGAAATAGTCGCCATAAATGAAAAAATCATAAATGCTGAAAATATTGCCGAGAAAAAGGTTTATTCTCAGACATTAAACAACAGCATAGTTGAAATTGAAAAGGCAGTTGTAAAAAACATTGTTGAATCCCAGAATGTTGATTATGATTTCTGCGTAGTTGCGGATGTAGAGAATGAAAAAGGCAAAATTCAGATTAATATTTTTTCAAAAAATATTAAAGTAATTTCTCAACTGAAATCCGGTGAGAGCGTCATTAAAGTGATAGGCGAGTTCGGGAGGATGTACAAACTTTTTGATGATTATTATTTGAAAATTGACATACAGGATGCGGCGATAGCTGAGAATAAGGCAAAATGAAATTAAAAAAACTTATAATTCCGGTAATAATTTTTTTAATTATTTCAGCGGTTATAATTCTGATGGTGGTTTTTTACAGTAAGTATCATATTGCCTATGATGGTGAAATTATTCTTAATGTTGAACAAAAAGTTTCCGTAATCAGAAATTCCGCCGGAGTTCCTCAAATAACAGCAGCTTCTGAAAAAGATTTTTATTTTACGCTTGGTTTTCTTCATGCACAGGAACGTCTTCCTTCAATGCTTTATTATAAAAATTTATGCGATTTACAACTGACCGGCATAATTCAGGATGAAGAAGATAAAAAAATATTTTCTGATCTGATGAAACTTTTAAAGATTTCTGAAAAAAGTTCTGAAATTTTCAGTTCACTTCCGGAGGAGGATCAGGTTCGTCTTAAAAGGTACTCCGACGGAGTAAATTCTCTTTTGACTGAAATTACCGGTCCTGACGGAAGAAAATACATCTGGTCCATTGACGATTCCCTAATAATTCTGATTCTGCTTGAATTCAGTTCTGCATATCTTAAAAACAGGGAATTTGTATTTCCTTATTCACGCACTAATTATATTAAAGCTCTGAGGCTGATACCGTCACAGTATATGTCCGCTTATGCAGATGATGAAAGTGAATCGCTTAAACTTCTGCTAAAGTATAAAAGTATTTTTGAAAAATATGTAGGCAGATATAATCTGGGATACAGTTATTACAGCCTGAATCTTAAAAACGGCAGTGTAACAGAGGGATACAGTCTTGAAAATTATGCAAATGTCCCGCCATTATGGTTTCCTTTTTCTGCGGAAGTCAACGGCAAAAAACTGACCGGTACAACTTTGTGTGTCATGCCGTTTATACTGCATGGTATGAATGAAACATATTCGTTTTCAGTTTTTGATGCGGCAGCTGATTCTTTTTCAGCAGTTAAATACAATATCAGGAAAATCAGCAACAGCTATCAGTATTTCAGCAGAGGTAAGTGGTCTGATTTTACTGAAATTAATGAAAACGGCAGGGTTTACCGTTATGCAGATTCCGGTGTCATTGTATCAAACTTCAATGAGGTAATCGATGACAGTTTTGTGATCTGCATTAATGATTCGGTCTTCAGCGGTAAATTTGTTACTGCATTGTTATTACTTCCGTTTGATTATAGTCCAGAAATGTTTAAGGATATGAACCTCGATGTTGACTGTAAAAAGATCATTGTGAGAAATGACAATATGCTGAATATTTATTATACCGGCGTTGTTGATACATCGTTAAGAAATGAGAAAGTGTTTCTTCAGAATTTTCCCAGAACGGAAACTGTATTCAGAAGCATTCCGTTTCGTATAGATGAAAAAAATACAAATTACATTTCAGGAACTGACGGGTCTTCGGATAATATTTTTAAAAACAGCATGTCATTCGTAAACACTGAAAGATTTTCCCGTATCGCCGGTATGTTTTCTGAAAATACGTCCCCGGATATCACCTTGATTATTGAAAATACAGACTCTAGTTTTTTTTATAATTTCTATAAAGCTATTGAACAGAAGATTGATAAAATTCCGGTTACATCCGCAAAACTTTCGATGCTGTATCTTTCCGGATGGAATGGCAGCAATAAGTTTGATGACATCAGCCCCTCAATCATACAGTATCTTTATTTCAGTCTTTTATTCCAGACTATAAAAGATGACTTTGAGGAAAGTGAATATAAATCCCTTCTGAGCAATTATTATCTTTATGGGAACCAGTTCCTTAAAATCGTTGAAAGCGGTCTTTCCGATCTTTTTGATGACAAACTTACAACAGACAAATATGAAGATATTGATGCAATGCTGGACAGATCATTTCTTGTTGCAATGAGAATGATGCATAGAAATTACGGTCCTTATACCGAAAAATGGCATTATAAAGAGATCACAAAAACGGAATATATGTATCCGGATGTTCTTGACAGAATTCATTCAAATGCATTCGTTTCTTCGGAAGGCGACGGTTATTCGCCGAATCAGACATTTCTTGAATTTGATTACAATAACGAAAAAGTAATTACTTCAAAACTAACCTCAATGGTTTTTTATTCGGATGATGGAAATAATTTCATTAAATTTAATTTCCCGATGTCGTCTGACATTCTTTCAAAATACCGCAATCCCGGAAGTTATGATTTTATTCCAATGGATAAGTTCGATGTTTCCGCCAAACAGCTTCAGTTTATTCCGAATAAATGATTTTTATTCATGACCGCTGTAATCAAGGTTGATTTGCGTGTTATATCTGTTTTCTGTTATGTTTTTTATAATGTTTGCATTTATCAGGTTTGCCCTGTACTGCATTATGAAATTTCCGATGCCCGGAGTTGTTTTATATGCAGTTTTTTTAAGGAAATTATTTTCCACTGTTATGCAGATTTTAGATGAATTGTCAGTTATAGTCAGTCTGACAGCATCGCCCGTTCCGTGCTTGATTGCATTAAGCAGTGCTTCCTGAAGTATGAAATACAGATTATTGGCTATGAAAGTATCATTGAATTCAACCGGTGTTTTGAAAAACAGATCGATTTTGGTTGCATATACTGTGGATAGATTCTCAACAAGTTCGTAAATTGAGTTTGAAAAACCGTGTTTTTTAATGTTTATAGGCCATAATCCTTTTGAAATGTTACGGATCATTTCAATAGATTCATGCAGATTGTCGGCAAAAATATTCATAATTTCGTTTTTCTCGGGAGCATTTTCATTAATGGTTTTCTTAATAGTTGATAGGATGAATGAAAGTCCGGTTAATTTCTGACCGACGCCATCATGAAGCTGCTGTCCTATTTCTTTCCTTTCATTTTCAATTGCATTACTCGCGATATGAATGAGTTTTGTATATTCGGTAATATCAGTAAGACTGAGCAGTATGTATGTTTCAGATGAACTATTGCCGTATGAAAAATCATTTGCCCTTACCAGAAATTTTTTTTCCTCATTTCCCGTATTATAAGATATTTGGAATTCATGGTTTCCGGCCTGCAGGTTCATCAGAGGACAGTTGTTGTCTGAGCACATTTTATTCGGAAGTATGTTGAAACATTTGCTGTTGTCGCAATCCGATCGGCTGAGAAAAAAATCACTGAAGGTTTTATTATACCGGATGATATCCTTATTTTCATTTATAATGCATATGCTTACCGGCAGAATGTTCATTATTTTATCAAGTTCAAGAAGAGCCTGGTTACGTTCCGCTTCTGCCAGATTCTGTTTTGTAACATCTCTTATAAATACTGAAATGTAGTCATTTCCGTTTCTGTTTTTTATGGGATAAATCTGGTAATTATAGTATTTTCTGTTATTTTCTTCCTCAAATGATATTGGACTGTTGTTCTGTCCGGCTTTATTTATCAGTTTCTTCTCTGTGATGACTGACTTTGAATATATTTCGTAAAAATTTCTTCCGATTATGTTGTCAACGGAAATATTGACACGGTTAGCTCCTTCAATGTTTGATTCAAGAATTTCTCCTTCTTCCCCCAGAAGAAACAGGGACTCCGGAATTGAATTGATAAGATTCTTCAGCAAAAATCTGCTTTGTGAAAGCTGCTGCTGCAGTTCAAATTTAGAGAAAACTATTTCTATTGTTGAATAAAGTGCAATAGGGTTGACAGGTTTGGTAATGAAACCATGCGGATTTGTTTCTTTTGCAAGATTTACGGTTGAAGGATCACTGTTTCCCGTAAGGAAAATAAAAGGAATATTGAAATTCGATTTTATGTAATTTGCAAAATCTATTCCTGTTTTTTTCTCCTTTAAAAAAATATCGATGATTGCCAGATCTATCGTCGCTGAGGTTATATTTTTAACCGCTTCATCGAAACTGAAACAGTGACTTACATCATAATTGTTCTGATGAAGTATGTCTGAAATGTCATGCCCGATAATTATTTCATCTTCAAGAAGAAGAATTTTTTTCATGTCACAGTCCGGTTTATAAATTTGTATGTTCATAAGTATAAACCGGGATCGTGGAAAATGCTATTAAAATTTTGCAGGAAAATCCAATAACTTTTAAATAAATTTAAAAATATATTCTTGAAATATTTATTAGCACCGTTTACTATAACTTATGAATTTCAGGATGTGCTAATATAATGAAAATACTTGTTATCGATGATCATCCGTTTGTAAGGCAGGGAATCATTTCCATCCTGTCTGAAGTCAAGGGGTATGAAGTTGTCGGCGAAACCGATGAGGCAAACAGCGCACTCTCTCTCATCAGTGACAATATGCCGGATGTTGTACTAATTGACCTTTCACTTAAGGGCAATATTAATGGACTTGATCTGATTAAAGCGATTAAAGAAAGATATCCCAAAGTTAAGTCAATCGCAGTTTCAATGCATGATGAAAATGTGTATGCGGAGCGTGCGATAAGAGCCGGTGCATTGGGTTATATAATGAAGGGGGAAGACCCTGAGAAACTTATTAATGCTATAGAAAAGGTATTTGACGGTGAGATAGCCGTCAGTAAAAAAGTTTCTGACAAAATTATGAATAAATTTTTTCATGGTGCGAATAATGTTGAGGTGCTGTCAGTGGAACTGTTTTCGAACAGGGAGCTGGAAGTTTTTGAGCTGATCGGTCATGGTTTCTCAACTTCTGAAATTGCTCAAAAACTCGGACTGTCCATAAGTACAATTGAAACATACCGCGCAAACATTAAAGATAAGCTTAATCTTAAAAATGCTGCAGAACTGACTAAAACCGCTGTTCAGTGGGTAATCGAGAAAAACAGAATCTAGAACGTATGAAAAAAATTACCGATTGCAGAGTTATAGCTCACCGTGGAGCATCCGCTTATTTTCCGGAAAATACGGTTCTTTCCTTTCAAAAAGCTATTGAAATGAATGCTCATATGATTGAGCTGGATGTTTCATTTTCGCGGGACCGTGTTCCTGTGGTTATTCACGACGACAGTATTAACAGAACAACGGACGGAAAGGGAAAAGTCAGCAGTTATACATATTCCGAACTCAGGAAGTTTGATGCCGGCAGATGGAAAGGCAGACTGTTCAATAAGGAAAAAATTCCGTCCCTGCAGGAGGTTTTTGAATTATGTTCAGGAAAAATTCCCGTTAACGTAGAAATTAAAACCGAAGCAGTGTCGGAAAATTTTAATGGTGGAATAGAAGAGGCGGTTCTGGAAACTGCATATGCTTCAGGAATGATAGATCATATAGTTATTTCCTCATTTGATCCGAGAGCTCTCATGAATATGCATGAAATAGACAGGACCATTCCGACGGCAAGTCTTTATGAAAAGCATGTTCTGAAAAAAATGGATCCTGTTGAAATTACATCATGGCTGAATTGCGGTGCGTTTAACTGTTCTGTGTCACAGATAAACCGCAGATGGCTTGATTTATGTTCTGAAAATAAAATTAATGTTAATGTCTATACCGTAGACAGCAGAAAAAAAATGAAGCAGCTGTTTCTTTCCGGTGTAACAGGGATTTTTTCCAATAAACCGGATGTTCTTCTTGATGTTTATGAATCTTTGGAGCAGTTGCATAAATGATTGGATGTTTACAATTATGCTTATAGAATGTTATTGTTTTAATTTATAAATTACTGCATACTGACTCATAATTCTGAAATGGTTAAATTAATGAAAATCCGGTTAAAAATGATGTTCCCCCTGAATATCTACTGTCCGCAGTGTTGCCATTTTGTATTCTTGATTTGACATTGTAATTATAATGGTATATAATCATGGTATTGTTATAATTGAAAGTTAGCTGAAGGGATGCGAATGTTAAAGAAATTAATTACATATAAAATAAATATAGTTATTATTTCTTTATTTTTTTTAACGCTTTTAATTATTATTTTTCTGCTGTGGCATGACAGTTTTGAATCTTTGAAGCGAAACGAAATGGAACTTCAGACCGGTACTGATATCGAATCTTTGATTGAAACTGCCTCCCGTTTTGATTTCAGCATGCTGACTGAAACTGAAAAAAAATGGCTTTCAGAACATCCTGTAATAACTGTAGCATCAGATCCGGATTGGCCTCCTGTGGAGTTTACAGATGAGCATGGTTCTAATTCAGGTATTTCATATGACTATGCAAAAATCATTGAGCAGCAACTTAACATTGAATTCAGATTCATAAATAACCTGTCATGGCAGGAATCATACAGGCTGCTTAAAAATCATAAAATTGATATGACTACAAGTGTTGCTGTTACACCGGACAGAACACGTTTCTGGACTTTTACAAAACCTTATTTGGAAATACCTATTGTTGTAGTAACGTCAAAAGATGTTTCTTACATTGGAAACATGCGAGAATTGAATGGAAAAAAAATTGCTGTCGTAGACGGTTATGCGGCAGAGGAGTGGATCTCAAGTGATTATCCCGGTATTCAGATTGTAAAAGTCAGAAATGTAGAAGAGGGCATGCGGCTGGTTGAAGAAAATGCAGTAATAGGTTTTGTTGATAACATGCTTGTCATGGGTTATTATCTCAGTAAACTTAAGATGAGTAATCTTAAAGTTGCAGGAACTACTCCATATGTAAACGCTCAATGCATGGCAGTTAGAAATGACTGGCCTGAATTTGCTGCCATAATCCAGAAAGTTCTTGATTCCATTACCGAATCAGGAAGAAATTCCATATATGGCAGATGGGTTCCTGTACATTTTGAATTCGGATTTAATTATAAAGTGCTATGGCGGTCTGTAGCCGTATTTATTCTCATACTTGCCGGGTTTCTGTTCTGGATACAGAAATTGTCGGGCGAAATAGGTATGAGAAAACGTATCGAAGCAGATCTGCGTAAAAGTAAAATCAAACTGAGTAATGTAATTGAAGGAACAAATGCAGGTACATGGGAATGGGATCTGCTTACCGGTGAACTCGACGTCAATGATTACTGGGCGGAAGTAATCGGATATTCATTGAAGGATTTAATGCCGGTAACGGATATTAAATGGAAAAATTTTTTCCACCCTGAAGATCTGGAACTCTCTGAAAAAAAACTTACGCAGGTTTTCCGGCATGAACTGGAACTTTATGATATAGAGTGCAGGATGAAACATTCCAACGGTGATTATATATGGGTTCATATTAAAGGGAAAGTCATTGAGTGGGATCAGGACTCGAAACCGCTGCTTATGGCTGGAACACAGATTGATATTACCGGCAGAAAACTATCAGAAGAAAATATCAGGTCGCTGTTGTCTGAAAAAGAACTTCTTCTGAGAGAAGTTCACCATAGAATTAAAAATAATATGAATACGATAAAAGGACTTCTATCATTGCAGATTTCCGCGGAAAAGAATTCTGAAGCTGCGGATTCCCTGAAAGATGCCGAGAACCGGGTTCAAAGCATGATAATGCTGTATGAACGTCTTTATGTCACTGAAAATTACCGCGAGCTGCCGGTGAAGGATTATCTTGATTCTCTTATTTTTGAAATTATAAGCGGTTATCCGGGCAGCCGCAAAATTAAAATCGAAAATCATATTGAAAATTTTGTTCTAAATCTTAATGTCCTTACACCGCTTGGAATAATTATAAATGAACTTATTACCAATATAATGAAGTATGCTTTCAGGAATATGGAGAATGGAATTATTAAAACCTACGCAAGGCTTGATGGATCGAAACTATTCCTGTCAATACATGATAATGGTTTAGGTATTCCGGATGAAATTGAACTTAAAAAGTCATCAGGCTTCGGATTAACTCTTGTCGGAATGCTGGTTGAACAGCTGGGCGGTGTTGTTAACATTGAGAGGTCAAATGGAACGATAATTAACATGGAATTCCAAATAGGGAAATAATGAGTTCTTACTGTTTCCGGCAGTATGGCATGTTCTATTTAATAGTTTCTTTTATTTTGTAAAGCAGTATGGATACTGCAACAGATGCATTAAGAGAGTCTATAATCGGATTCATTTCTATTGAAACTGAATGTTTTTTCAGGTCTTCAGTAAGTCCCGGACCTTCGACTCCCGGCAAAATCATGAATTTTTCAGGAAAAGTTTTTTCGGAAAGTGGCGTTCCTGATTTATCAAGAGTGATGAGCTCAATGCCGTGTCTTGAGCATAATTCGGCAATTTTATTAATTGTCGGCCCTCTGAATATGCTGCAGTAAAAAACAGCCCCTCCTGAACTTCTGACTGATTTAGGATGGTAGGGGTCGCATGCATCTTCAAGAATTACGATATCGGTAAATCCGAATGCGGCAGCGGACCGTATTGCAGACCCGGTATTTGTAGGATCCTGAAAAGGAATCAGAAGAACCGGAGATTTAATTTTATCAAATTCAAATGAAGCAGGTTCTGATTTTTCGAAAAACATCAAAGGCTGTCCTGCACCTGTTGCATCAATTTCGTTAAACAGGCTTTTTTTCAAAAGGAATAGTTTTCTTTCCTTTTCAAATTTATCAAGAAGGTTAAGAAAATCAGCATCGTTTTCACAATAACGTTCATAAATGAAAATTGAATCACATTTTTCAGGGAATTTGGAAACAAGTTCAAGAATCAGCTTTTTTCCGGATACGGCTGTCAGTTGTGAGCCTTTCGGTTTTTGAATTATTTTTTTATAGCTTTTATATTTTGTATTTTCCGGAGATGTTATTGCATAGCTTTCAAACCGGAATTCGTTCATCATCAGAAAAGTTTTTTCACGGTAAGTTCCTGTTTTTTCGTAAACGACAATACGGCGGTTATGGGATGTACCCGGAATTGAGTAATCTATATCCTGTGTACACTTGAAGTTCTTCATGTTTTCAGGAGAAATTTTCCGCAGATCTTCATCCACTCCGGGACCTTTTAGGAAAATTATTTTTCCGCCGGTTTTCAGGAATTTTCCGGCTCTGTCAAGAGTCAGATTAATTTCTTCAAAAGCGCGTGTAATAATTCCGTCAGTATCAAAAAAACTTTCATCGGAAACCTTATGCGGATAAACCAGAACATTTTTTATTCCGAGTTCATCAATTACCATGTTCATGAATTTAACACGTTTATGTTTCGGTTCTGCCAGAATTATGAATTTTTCGGGAAACATGATTTTCAGGGGCAGGCCTGGAAACCCGGGTCCAGTACCGATATCGACTAATGACTCAGGCAGTGTAATATATCTGCTTATCAGTACGGAGTCGATGAAATGCTTGGTTATTATTTCTGAAAAATTTTTAATTCTTGATAAATCAAATTCATCATTATATTTATCAAATAATTCATAAAATTTCCAGAACTGATTTAACTGTTCATTGGAAATTTTTATTCCGGAACTTTTAAACGCTTCCGCTATCTGTTCAATTCCTGATTTCGGCATTTACCAGAGTACTTCCAGAGGGTTAAGGAGTTTTCCGTTTTTCCAGAGAGTGAAATGAAGATGCGGTCCTGTTGAATATCCTGTCGAGCCGACACGTCCGATACACTGACCGGATTTTACATGTCTTCCGGTTCTGGTATTTATTTTGCTTAAATGTCCATATAGAGTTTTATAACCGTCTCTATGTTCTATTATGACGGCTTTTCCGTAGCCGCCCATCCATCCTGCAGCTACTATAGTGCCTTCGCATGATGCGCCGACATAAGTCCCGTATGGTGCCGCTATGTCTATACCGTCATGAAATTTTTTCTTTTGAAAAATAGGATGAATTCGGTTTCCAAAGAAAGATGAAAGTCTACCTCCGAGGGGTGAACGGAACATTTCACGCAGGCCGTATTTATCAGCCATTGCAGTAGTCATGTTTTCTATTACAGGTTTAGCGCCTTTTAGAAATACTGCAATTTTTTCATTTTCTGACGTGAATTTATAGTAATAACGGAAATATTCAGGAAGATCCTGAATGACGATATCATTATCATTCAGGTTATACTCCGATTTAATGGTATCGATATAGTCGAGATCGTCTATAAAAATAACTGCACCTTTTTCAGACGGAATGAGTATTTCCTCATTGAGATTTGCTAGCAGATCATTCCAGTAAGGGTTAAATGCAAGCATGGTATCGATATTTAGCGAGTTTTGTTTCGATATTTTCCAGAAATTATCACCTTTTTCGATTTTATGAATTTTAAAAGAAATATCCTTGAAACTGATTTTATTGATCATGAAATTATTGTATTCTGAAGAATTCTCGAAAATATCACAGACAGGTATGAAACCGGCATAGGTATTAAGTTCTAATTTATGCTTAAGAGTAATATAGGAAGTTAATACAACAGCAGAAAATAATGACAAAATAGAAATTAGAACAATAATTTTTTTCATGATTAGCTTCCTGATTGAATTTTATAATACTGTCTGGCAGTTTTATAATTACTAAATGGATTAATGACTGGTATATTCTTAAATTTATTGCAGATAACGGTCAACTATTTTTTCTGTATGATGATTTATCGGTTCCTCAATTCAATAAACTAATGCAACAAAAATAGAATGACCCCATTGGAAATAACTCCTAAAATGTTTCGACCAAGACACATTTC
>JAFGJZ010000192.1 GCA_016928815.1 Spirochaetota bacterium | reverse complement strand
TATTTGTCTATAAGAAATTAGTATAATATCCTCCATTTCCCTTGCTATTAACTAAAATTATTCAAATCAGCATAAATTCCCGGTAAGTATCGTAATAAATCCGGTTAAAATTGAAAAAACAGAAAGTTAATTATCTAAAATCAAACTAATAATCAATTTAAAATCAATTTCAATAACCAACTATAATTTGGCATACTTTATGCATTTATATAATCAGATCTTTAAAATATTCAGGTATGGTAGCTCAGAACTTTTCTTCTTTTGCATGTAGCCTTTCAAAGTGCCGTAAAAAGAAGATACTTCGGTAGAGCGGTTTTCATCAGCAGAAAACAGGCACAGGTTCAAGTCCTGTCCATACCAATAAGGTACGGTAGCTCAGTTGGTAGAGCAGCTTACTTTTATTGATTGTTGCCTGACATGTTCAGTGCCGTAGATAAAAGTTACTTCGACTATTAATCGGCTGGTCGCAGGTTCGAATCCCGCCCGTACCAAAAATTTTAAACAGGAGGCTATAATGAGCAAATTTAACGAACGGACATCATCTTCAGGAAACTGTATCAATCATGAAGGTTCATCAGCATATAAACTGAATCCGCAGCTTGAATTGTACAATCTGGCGGCAGCTTCACTTTTAGAGGATACTTTTTATGAAAATTCAACTCAGCAGATTGAACGGCTGAGAAAACTTATCCGTCAGAATGATCCTGAATATGTATGCAGACTGGCAATTTATGCCCGTGAAAAAATGTACCTCAGAAGTATTCCTCTGGTTCTTTTAGTTGAGCTTGCTAAAAATAAAAAAGCAGCTAAACTCGCACCGGTACTGTCACGTGTGATTCAGCGTGCCGACGAAATTACTGAAGTACTTGCATATTATCAGACAGCTAATGAAAGGAATTCCGTTAAAAAACTGAATGGATTATCTAAACAGATTCAGAAAGGAATAGCTGAAGCATTTAACAAATTTGATGAATATCAATTTGCAAAATATAACGGGAACAGAAACAGAACCGTATCTTTAAAAGACGCGCTTTTTCTAAGTCATCCGAAAGCAAAAAATGACATTCAGCAGCTTATTTTTAATAAAATCGCTGATGGAACATTAGCTGTTCCATATACGTGGGAAGTAAAACTTTCAACAGAGGGAAATACAGATAAATCCTGGGAGGAACTTATTGATTCAGGGAAAGTC
Source organism: Spirochaetota bacterium (assembly GCA_016928815.1). GTDB lineage: Bacteria > Spirochaetota > UBA4802 > UBA4802 > JAFGJZ01 > JAFGJZ01. The sequence goes on along the minus strand of JAFGJZ010000192.1, from coordinate 73,446 downwards.
GGATATATGGCGCTTTTAAAAAATTTACGGAATATTCTGACAGCCGGAGTCTCTGACAGACATCTTACTGCGGTAGCTGAAACCATTTCAGACAGAAAAAATGTACTGAAATCAAAACAGCTTCCGATGCGGTTTTATTCTGCATATCGGGAAATTATTGAAATTGAAGGTTCCGGTATTTTAATCGAAGCGCTTGAAAAAGCGGTTATATCTTCTATTGAAAATATTGAATTCTTTAAAAACAATAAAGTTCTAATAGCATCTGATGTTTCCGGTTCAATGATGAAAAATGTTTCAAAAAAAAGCAAGATACAGTATTATGATATCGGATTACTGCTTTCATTGCTTTTAAAAAATAAAAGCAATACTGATATTACAGCAGGTATTTTCGGCGACACATGGAAAGTTAAAAATCTTCCGCGCGGAAATGTACTGGCAAATGTTGATTATCTGAAAAAAATCGAAGGAGAAGTCGGATATTCAACAAACGGATATAAAGTAATAAAATGGGCTCTAAATGAAGCCGGAACCGGATTCGATAAAATAATATTCTTCACAGACTGCCAGATGTATAACAGTCAGGGTGATAAAAATATTATGAATTACTGGAAAAGGTATAAAGCAAAATATCCGGGAAGTAAAATATATTTTTTTAATCTGTCGGGTTATGCTTCAGCTCCATTAGAGATTGATAATAACGGTGTCTTTATGATATCAGGATGGAATGAAAAGATATTCACCATGCTTCAGAGTATTGAAAATGGTGAAGGACTGATAAGTGAAATAGCAAAAATACAGTTAAAAGAATGAAAATTCCAATAACTGCAGCAGGATTATCCTTCATATAGTCCTGCTGAAGTTCAGCTTACAAATAATACCGGAGGTAATATGATAACAATTGACGGTTCATTCGGAGAAGGTGGCGGTCAAATTATAAGATCATGTCTTGGATTGTCGCTTTTAACAGGAAAGGAATTTAAAATAAATAACATACGTGCCGGCCGGGAAAAACCCGGACTGCTCAGGCAGCATCTTACAGCTGCAAATGCAGCAGTAAGTTTAAGTGATGCAGATGTATATGGAAATGAATTGGGGTCCCGGGAACTCTATTTCAAACCCGGAAAAGTCAAACCGGGTACTTATAAATTTTCAGTGGGTACTGCCGGAAGTTTAACACTTGTTCTGCAGACAATACTTCCGGCATTATTAACAGCAGGTCAGGAAAGTGTAATAACACTGGAAGGAGGAACCCATAATTCTTTTGCACCCTCTTTTGATTTTCTGGAAAATTCGTTTTTTAAAATATTGAAAAACATGGGAGTGGCTATAGAATCTGAAATTGAACAATATGGTTTCTATCCGGCCGGCGGAGGAAGAGCGGTAATCAGAATTAATTCGGTTCCGGACTTAAAACCATTATTTTTAACAGAAAGGAAAAAAATATTAAAAATATCGGCAACTGCTGTTTTTTCCAGAATTTCTGCTGAAATTGCCAAAAAGGAATTAAACATTGTTAAGGGAAAATTTAATCTTGAGTCATCGGATTGCAGAGTCAGAGAAGTAAATTCTCCCGGACCGGGAAATGTACTTCTGCTTGAAATGGAATCGGAAACCGTTACAGAAGTAATTACCTCTTTCGGAGAAAAAAATATTTCCAGTGAAAAAGTCGCAGAAAATGCTGTCAGTGAAGCGGAGAAATATATAAAAGCGGAAGTCCCGGTCGGCGAACATCTTGCTGACCAGCTGATAATTCCAATTTGCATGGCCGGGAAAGGAGCATTCAGAACGATGAAACCTTCTCTGCATACTCTCACAAACATTGAAGTGGTGAAAAAATTTATTGATATTAGCATTCAGGTTACAGAAGTAAATGGGAAAGAATGGGAAATCAAAATAGGAGACTGATTATGAAATGGGTATATTCCGAAAATCTAAAAAGACCGATAAAATCATGGTGTACGGATATTGAACATGAAGCGATGGAACAGGCTAAAAATCTGGCAAATCATCCGGTAGTTTTCAGGCATGTTGCGTTAATGCCGGACTGTCACGTCGGGTATGGAATGCCGATTGGAGGAGTCATTGCCTGTGATAATTCAGTTATTCCGAATGCCGTCGGTGTCGACATCGGATGCGGAATGGGGGCAATTGAAACAGACCTGGCAGATGACTGCATTCAGGATAAAAGACAGATACGTGAATTATGTGATTTAATAAAACAGCGTGTTCCTGTTGGCGAAGGGAATTCACACAGGCATCCCGGAAAATGGGCTAATTTTGAGAAATATCTGGATAATCTGAAAGGTGAAGTACCGGGATGGCTGGATAATTCTGATTTTACCAGGGATGCGAAAAATCTAGGTACTCTTGGAGGGGGCAATCACTTTATAGAACTGCAGAAGTCTGAAACGGGGAAAATATGGCTGATGCTTCACTCAGGATCGAGAAATCTCGGATACCGTATCGCAAACTATTACGGAAGAAAGGCAATCGGATTAAATGAAAAATGGCATGTTGATCTGCCTGACAAAAATCTTGCTTTCCTTACATTAGATGAAGACGGTATGGACTATATTCGTGATATGAATTTTGCTCTTGATTATGCTTTTGAAAACAGGAAACGCATGATGCATATTTTTAAAGAAGCACTTGTTGAAATATTCGGTAATGTGAATTTTCTGCAGGAAATAAACATTCATCATAATTATGCCAAACTGGAAAATCATTTTAATAAAAATGTATGGGTGCATAGAAAAGGAGCTACAAGTGCCGGATACGGACAGAAAGGAATTATTCCGGGAAGCATGGGAACATCCTCCTTTATCGTAGAAGGCCTTGGTAATTCTGAATCTTTTAATTCATGCTCTCATGGAGCAGGCCGGGTATTAGGAAGAAAACAGGCTTGTGAACAGTTAAATCTTGAAGACTGTGATAAAGCTATGGAAGGTATTGTCTTTGACCGGTGGAAAAAATCATCCGGTAGAAATAAAAACGGAAAAAAACTTATCGATTTAAGTGAATCTCCTCTTGCCTATAAGGATATTGATGAAGTAATTGAATCAGAACTTGATTTAATAAAACCGCTTGTCAGACTGAAACCGCTTGGAGTAATTAAAGGCTGATTATGACGGACTGAATATCTCACCTTCTGAAATTTTCAGTCCGTATTTATATATACAGCTTATTGATATTTTCAAAACATTAAATTTCATCTTAAATATGTTACTAATATTAAAACTTTCACTATAATAACTAAATTAAAAATCATACCTGAACATGCTCTAACTCCGGAAATTAAAAAAATGCTATCATTTATACAATAATTTAATTTCACTGGTTTAGAAACTAAAAATGATTACAAATATTATAAAATTCACTGTCAGGAGAAAATATTATGGATGGAACCGTCCGCTCCGAAATCAAACCGGGAACCAAAGTTGCTGTTGTTCAGAAACACCACCAGAAGACCGGTGAATTAACGGAAGGAATCGTAAAAAATCTGCTGACAGGCGCTCCTGTTCATCACAGGGGAATTAAAGTCCGGCTTACAGACGGAACAATAGGCAGAGTAAAACAGATATTATAAATTCATCTCCGGCTTTGAAAAAACCGGAGATGAACCGGATAATCTATTCCTGAGAATCCAGCAGGGAATAATAAAAATTGATGAAATCAGTCTCTTTATCATCAATGAATTTCATTGCAGCCCGCGGATGTTCATTTAACTGTCCGGTCAGCATGTACGGAATTTCATAACCCCAGTGCATCTGTTCACGCAGAGGTACGATATACTTCTCAATAAATTTCAGTAATGGAACTATGTGATATTTAGGATTTTTCAGAAAACCCATGAGCAGCTCAAGCGGACAGTTGCCTGCACCGCGGCCCAGACCGGATATGGTTGCATCAAGATAACTTGTACCCAGTATCAGCGATTCGATCGTATTTGCATAAGCAAGCTGCTGATTGTTGTGAGTATGAATACCGATTTTTTTATTTTTTCCTTCAGCCGCACTGAGATATTTTTTTGTCAGTTTGCGTATTGACTCGGAATAGTATGTTCCAAAACTGTCAACAAGGTAAACTACATCCGCGTTTGATTCCATAATGATGCCCAGAGCCTCATCAAGATGGGAGTCACTTACCTTGGAGATTGCCATCAGATTAAATGTAGTTTCATAACCTTTAGCATGTGCATCTTCAAGCAGCTCAAGAGCCGCCGGTATCTGATGAATATAGGCGGCAACCCTTATCATGTCCACGACACTGTCCTCTTTCGGAAGAATATTTTCCTTAAAAGACCGCCCTATATCTGCCATAACCGCAATTTTTAAATCGGTATTATTTTCACCGACTATTCTTCTGATGTCCTCTTCTTCACAGAAATTCCACGGACCGTATTTTTCAGGATCCATGACTTTCTTATCAACTATTTTACCCATTTCCATATAATCGACACCAATTTCAACACAGGTGTTATATACAGCCTTCACAAAATCATCTTCAAAGTTAAAATTATTCACCAGACCGCCGTCTCTAATGGTACAGTCAAGTACTTTAATATCCGGTCTGAAAGTCAGCCATGTCCCTTTTTTTTCTTCTGTATTGGTGATTTTTTCAGCCATCAGTATCTCCTTTTACGCAGGTAATTTCTGGTATTTCAAACACTGGTGTCTGATTGATTTTAAATGTCAAATATCATTTATATACATTTTAATTTTTTTGCATAAATTACCGGTATGTATTTATTTTTATTACGGCAGTCCCATATGACTTCATACAGACCGGCATTTTTTTCAGAAGTGAAAACGTACAGTACTCTATTTCAGTTTAGCGGCAACCGCACGTCCGGTAATTGTAGTAACTACTGTGGTTCCATCTACAGATATTTCCTTAATATAATTCGGGAAAAGAAGAAAGTCCGCATTCAGTTTCTGTGCCGCTATTATCATTTCATAACATGCATTTGACAAAGCTATTTCATCAACTGTTTTAGGCGCCAGTACGGATTTTTTTACGTTGGAAATACCGATTTTCGCAAGCAGACGGGCCCACCATGCATTATTTACGGTAGTTACAACCGCACCCGCCGTACCCATTGTACCGTCAGGATTAATTGAACCGTATCTCAGGGTATCCCCCGAAATTTTCCCTTTCCCGTCTTCAATTATCTCACCTCTGCCTGAAACAGATCCCAGAATTACAAAATCCGCTTTTGTTAAAGGTGCAAAAGTCATTTTCTGCTCAATCATTGAGGAAGAACTCGAATTAATTGTCCTCGACGTCATACATGAATTTAAAATCATGATTACAGACAGAATCATAGAAATAAACAGTATTTTTTTCATTTCCCATCACCGTTGAAAAATTATTGTTTATTATATGCAAAATTCCGGATCATTTCAAGAATTATTTATATCCTTAAAAATTATAAAAATAAATACATTCCGGTTTCAAAAAAATTACCGGGGGAATTTTTTCCTGAAAGAATTACGCCCCGCAGTTCTTGGTTTATAAGTCGACACAGGTTTATCGGAAACAGCCGCATCATTCCCCTGACGGGACAAATCTTTTTCAGAGCGGGAAACGTTCTTCTCTTCTCTGTCAGTATATTTGCCGGGCTTTTTTTCATTAAAACCTGATTTTTTTCCGTATGTTTTTTCACCGTAAAAAGAATTTGATGAAACCTTCGCCTTTGACTTATAGCTGAATTTCTGCGGCGATGATTTGACATCAGCCGTTTTTTTACCGCCCGCAGTTCTGATGTCCGGGTTTTTCCCTGAAATGTTTCTTTCTCCGGAAAACCGTTTTCCCGTACCTTTTTTCCCTGAAAATGATTTAATCTGCCGGGAACTTTGGGCCTCTTCAGACTGATCATGGTGGATTTTCACGTCACCGGCCAGCGTACTTTTTTCTGCTTCATGGTTTTTCGTTACACGCATTTTTTTTCTTCCGGCAAACAAATTGCCGCGGTCGGCATATTTTTTAACTGTAACCGATTTGGCTCTCCGCGGCCGTAATGCCGGACTTATATGAATTTCCCTTCCGAGAAATACAACCCCGCTTAGATTTTTAACGGCATTTTCCGCTTCTTCTGAAGTTTCAAATTCAGCCAAAGCATAACCTTTTTTTCTATAAAGCCGGATTTCCATAACTGTTCCGTACTGCAGCAGAAGTTCTTTCAGTTCTGCATCGGAAATTTCAAAATTTAAATTTCCGATGAATATTTTTTTATTTTTCATTTTACCCCATTTTGAATATACCATTTTAGTTTTAAGGTAAAATCCGTGCAACATATATTTTATTGCATTTTTGTACTGACTACGGCCAGGCTGAATAAACACTGATATATAATCAACACAGCTGAACATATTCTGACATTTATAAAAATGAATTACTTATCATTTCTTCCTGAAGACAATAAAGGCATGAAGGGTATGAACTGATACAAAACACACAACCGCCGAAAAATAATAAATCCAGACATAATTGTAATTAATGATTAATTCCTGACCGATGAGACTGATTCCTGTGAACCAGATAAGTGTAGTGTACGCGGGGGCTGTTGATCCTGCGCAGCTTCTGCTCCATTTCGTATCAGGAAAATTCGTCTGCATAATCCATGACAGGAAATAAACAGTCATTCCTGCAAAGTAAAGCAGCAGGCCGGTCTTCTGCATTGCCGATTCAAATGAGATTTTCAGTAAAACCGGAATTATGAAAACAACGGCCCTTAAAATATTTTCTGAAGCATCAAGCACCCGGGGAATATTATCCCATTTCCTGTTCTGATACATTTCCGGCAGTTTTTTATAAAATACCGCATTAAAAAGAAAAACGGGTACAAGCAGAATGAAACAGCTTTGAAACAGCATTTTAAAAAAATCCATAAATAATTAATCCTGAATTATAATTCCAGCCTATTATATTTATCCGGAATTATAATTTCAACCGATTTTTTCATTAAGCTATGCAATATTATCAGTAATCAAAAATGATCGGTTAACGGAAATTATAACCGTTCGTTGATTAAACTGAACGCCTGATAAAAAAAGCGGCAATTTTATTACTGGAGACATAGCTTATGAAATTCAGAACAATTTCAATTATTACGTCGGTAGCATATGTAGTATTATCTGCTTCATTAAATGCACAGACGGAAACAAACGGTATCGTGAATGAAACCATTCCGGAACTGGATATACGGATATCCGAATCACAAAAATTTGTTATTAATAATGTCACATATGAAATGCCTGATGTTATAAGATATCTCATTGAAAATAACGGTAAAATAAAAGTACTGCTCTATGAAGCGGCAATGGCGGATACGGATTCCATTGCGTTTACTTCAAAATATATGCCCGTACTTTTCGGCTCAGCGGATTATATTAGAAAATATTATCCGGAAGACGCTCAGACTCTTTATTCCGGTGACTCCTACCTGGAAAAATCCGGCAAAGTTGGAGTACAGAAAGGATTCTCTACAGGCACAACCCTGAGTGCAGGCATTCAGCAGAAATATGTAAATAACTACAACATGAATCCTGCATACGGCGACGTAGAATATTTTCAGAACGGATATTTTTTTTCAATTGAACAGGAACTTCTAAAAAACATATTCGGATATCAGGAGAGAAAACAGCAGAAAATGCTTGATAACCGTAAAAACATAATTCTGGATATAACTGAATATAAAATATCCCTCATGTCACTGGAAGCTGTTATTTCAGCCTGGGAATATGCCATTGCTTTTTCAGACTGCTCCAATGCCAAACTCAAACTTGACGAAACCAGAAAGGTAAGGTCAATTATCAAATCAGATGTAGATCTCGGTGCAAATGAAAACTATTCATTAAATTACTGGAATGCCCTTGTTGCATCACATGAAATAAGCTATTCGAAGTCCCTGCAGTCATTAAAGGAAAAAGAAAGAGACCTGAAAACCAGATTCAATTTGGAAACTCATTTTGATGAAGAGTTCCTTAACGGCTCTCCCGGCATATACGCAGTAATGACAAACAGGCCTGCTGAAATCAATTTTGAACAGGCTCTCAGAATGGCATATGAAAACCGCGCTGATTATACCAGTGCCCTGCTTAATGTGAAAAACGCAGAACTTCAGATGGAAATAGTCGCCAACAATGCACTTCCTTCACTGAAAGCCGGATTATCTGTGAGTTCGGTCGGACAGAGAGATTCATCTTCAAATGCATACGGTGATGCATTTCCCGGTGACCGGATTAATTATGACGCATCCGTCGCCATGACATTTCCTCTCTACGATCCGAAACAGAAAACAGATGAACGCAATGCTGAATTTCAGCTTGAACAGGCCCGGATTAATCTCGCTGAAACAGGAAAAGAAATCCGGAATGATATTTTAAACAGTATTGATCTGATAAATACAGCATATGACGCCTATCAGAAAGCGAAAAAAACACGCACCGAATCTGAACAATATTACAGGCGTTTCAAAACACATCTCAGATCAGGCAGATTTTCAGCAGCTGACGTCAAGAATGCACTTGATATGATGATAGACAGCCGTCAGGGCGAACTTAGAGCACTGATGTATTATAATATCGCATTATTGCAGTTTGACACTGTTCAGAACAGTTTTCTGAAAAACAACGGCATTGAAATCGTAAAAATCATTGAAAATCAGAAACATAAACAGAAATAAACTATCAGTGAGAATTATAAGGTAAATTTATGAAAAAAATTACAGAATTTCTAATAAAACAGAAAACATTCGTTAACATAATAGTCGGGCTTGCAGTACTTCTCGGTCTGATTACAATATCCGGCATGAAAAGAGAAGGGTTTCCTCAGGTCAGTTTTGACATGGTAACTGTCAAAACAGTTTATCCCGGCTCTTCACCGGAGGATGTTGAAAAGCTTGTAACCATACCAATTGAAAAAAAACTGAGAGAAGTTGACGGACTGGATAAAGTGCGTTCCTACAATATAGAAAATGTTTCAGTTATCGTTATTTACATCGACATGGGAGTATCTAACAAGGATGAAATAATACAGGACATAAAAGATTCCGTTTCTCTTGTCGAAGGAATGCCGGAGAGTGTAAATGAACCGGTGGTGGAAGAAGTTAATCTCAGCAAAACCCGTGTCATGAATATCGCAATTTATGGAAAAAATGAAAATGTTGCTTACAGTGAAATACGGAATACGGCCGAAGAGCTTCAGGACTACCTGTATGAAATAAATTCAATTGCGGAAATCAAGGATTACGGCCAGCTGGAAAGAGAACTTCTTGTTGAAATAGATGCTGAAAAACTGATAAAAAACAGAATCGGAATTAATGCGGTAATCAACGCAATACGCAAAAGAAATATTGATCTGCCCGGAGGTGAACTGCGGGTAAACGGAAAAGAATTTCTTCTGAAAACCAAAGACCAGTACCGTGACATTTCCGACATTGAAAACACTGTAATTATGGCGAATGATCTGGGATATGTAACAAAAGTCAGGGATGTTACCGAAAAAGCGGTTGAGGACACCTTCGATGAACCCTCCGAATATGAAAGAGTGAACGGCAATAATGCAATAGTACTTTCGATAAATAAAAAATCAGAATCAGATGAAATCAATACGGCAAAAGAAATAAAATCCAAGCTGGAGAATTTCCGGTATGATAAAAACAGACTGGAAATAGTAACCTTTAATGATCAGAGCGTTTCAACAAGTGAGCAGATAAAAACCGTAATCATAAATGCCATTACCGGTTTTATTCTTCTTGCCGCAATACTCTACATTTTACTGGGCGGCAGAATGGCAAGCGTGGTAATGATAGGTTTTCCCGTGTCATTCATGATCGGCTTCATCGGAATGAACCAGTTTGACATCACAATAAATGTGGTAAGTCTATTCGGCATGATAATGGTTCTCGGTATGATTGTGGATTTCGGTATTGTCGTAACTGAAAACACACATCGCTATCTGGAACTCGGGTTTAAGAAAAATGATGCGATAATAAACGGAGTATCGGAAGTGATGCTTCCATTGATTATTACATTCCTCTGTCTTGTTGCGGCTTTTATGCCTCTCGTTGTATTAACCGGAATTGTCGGAAAATTTGTCAGGCCAATACCTATAGTACTTATAGTCTGTCTCGGTGCCTCCCTGATTACCGCCCTGTTTATCATGCCGACGCATTTAAGCATGATCATAAAAGAACCGGTGAAACGGAAAACAAAAAAAGAAATTATTGAAGCTGAAACCGGATATGAAAAAGGATTTTTCGGAAAAATTCAGCGCGGATACAGAAGAATACTCAAAATATCAATTTCACACAGATATTTAACATTGGTAATTCTGATAATCCTTCTGATTAGCAGCATACTTCTGATTGTAAGCGGAAAAGTTCCATTTCAGTTTATTCCCGGCGGCGGAAGTGAAGAGCTCTCAATTAAAACCTATATGCCTCAGGGCACAACCCTGGACGTAAATCTTGAGGAAATGAAGAAACTTGAAAAAATCGTCATTAACTCAGTCCGTGAAGATGAATTAAAAGCATTAAGAGTAAGAGTTGGAAATGAAGATTTCATGATCATTGACCCTCAGCCGGGACAGGGAATACATAAATCCACTTTTCTAATTACACTGGTTCCCGAAAAAGACCGGGAAAGGAAAGCACATGAAATTGTTGCTGACCTTCGTGAAAAAATCAACATCGCCCGAAAAAACGGAATACTGAATAATGATATGATAATAAAAACTCAAACCGTTGAGTTCGGACCTCCTGTCGGAAAACCGGTAAATGTTGAGATCATGGGAAACAATTTCCGGATAATGCAGGAAATTTCACAGGAATATATTGAATTTTTAAAAGGGATCGAAGGGGTTTACGACATAAAGGTTGATACGGAAGCGGGAAAAATGGAATACAGGTATTCAATCGATGAAATAATTGCGGCAAGAACAGGCGTATCATCAACTGATGCGGCATATACATTAAATTCATCATATAAAGGATCTATCGCAGCAAAGGTGCATCAGGATAAGGATGAAATAGGAATCCGTGTCAGATTTTCAGAAAAAGACAGAAGCGATATAAAAGGACTTGATAAGGTAATGGTTCTTAATAACCGTGGAGCTCTCATACCTCTGAATAAAATTACTTCCGTATCCAATGTCCAGGGTACGGCATTCATAAACAGACTTAATTACAGGCGTCTTGTACAGGTACAGGCTGAGGTTGATACAGGAATCACCACATCAATGAAAGTAAACCGCATCCTGCAGAACCATTTTAAGGAAATTGAGGTAAAATACCCGGGCTATTCAATAGCTTACGGCGGTGAACATGAAGATACCAATAAGTCAATGTATGACCTTAAGAATCTTTTCTTAATTGCCCTGTTTACCATTTTTGTAATTCTTGCGGTATATTTTGAATCACTGCTTCTGCCTGTTGTAGTTATGATAGCAATACCGTTTTCACTTGTCGGTGTAGTAATTGCCGTATTTGCGCACGGTCAGCCCTTATCATTCATGAGTACACTCGGTCTTTTCTCCCTTGCGGGTGTGATCGTAAGCAATACTCTTGTTCTTGTTCAGTTCATAAAAAATCTGATTTCTAAAGGATACTCACTTAAAGACGCCCTGATTGAAGGAGGAGTCATCCGTCTCAGACCTGTCATCCTGACTTCAGGCACTACTGTATTGGGTCTTTTTCCGACAATTTACGGACTCGGCGGAAGGAATTATTTCGTCGCCCCTCTTGCTTTAGCATTTGGTTATGGATTAATCTTTGCAACTTTTATAACATTAATCCTGATACCGACCTTTTATCATATATCGGAAGATATAAAATCAGGTCTGCATTTTTTAATTTTAAAAACTAAACACATAATTAAAAAAGCATGACCGTTTCAGGAAAAACTGCAGAACCCTCCGGCTCTGCAGTTTTTCGTTTTTTAACCAAACCCGCCTGCTGCCGCCTGAAATTATAAAAACTGACCGGAAAATCTGCTTGCATTCTGCAGCCCTATTTTCAATTAATAGTATTATAAACTGGAACGACAAAATGGTAATTAAAATAATACTATATATAATAACTTTTGCCGCAAATTTATCCGTATTTCAGGGAATAACGTCTCTTTTCTGCAAAAGTGATAAAAAATTAAACATAAAAACCTTTTTAATAGATATATGTCTGGCAATCATGCTTTTCCAGATCAAAACCACTTTCAATCAGTTCATATTCAAATTTCCGGAAATAATTCTCATGAACAATACGGTTTTTTTCCTGCTTTGCTATTTGCTGATAATAAATTTTGCCGACATACTGCTTCAGACAACTTTTAAAAGTAAATATTATTTTCTTTTTCTACTGCTGAGCATTTCATTATTTAATGATATTTTCATTCTTCTTCAGGATCATAACCATAAAATTTTTATTTTAAACATGCTGCTTACAGGACAGAACAATTCACAGCTTATACTTATGAAATCAAGCTTCGCATTATCAGGTTTTTTAATAATTTACTATCTCATGAAAATAATTTTCAAAACGGCGTCCGCATGGAATGAACGTGATTATACTGCAATTATTATAATCACTCTGGCCTATACTTCAGCGGCTCTCATTTGCATTACTCTGGTAGTAATAGGCTACATATTCGCAATTCGTTTCACTATGCTGACGGGAATGCTCATAGCCTCGGTTATTATCATCATAAATGTTTTTCTTTCAAACAAATATCCTGAATTTTTACTGATACTCAAAACAGAAGTCGACAGAAAATCCTACAGCAGATCAATATTGACAAGTATGGATATTAAATTAAAACTTCAGGAACTTGAAAATATCATGAAGGATATCCGCCCCTATCTCGATGAAGAATGCAGCCTTCAGCAGATAGCCGATGATCTGGACATTACGCCTCATCAGCTTTCACAGCTCATTAACGAACATCTCGGAATAAATTTTAATGCATACATAAACAGATTCAGAATAAATGAAGCATGTGTAATGCTTCTGGATGAGAAAAACAGATCGGTGCTGTCCATTGCCTACGCCGTAGGTTTTAACTCCAAATCTTCATTCTATGAAGCTTTCTCCAAGAACACCGGCATAACACCTAAAGATTTCAGAAAACGGAATTCCTGAAACAATATACCCTTCAGATTGGTTCCGACAGCCTTTCGATTGCAATCGGGACTATAACATCAGTTAACATGTCCGGAATTATAAATCCAATCCTGAAATTATATCCGGAATTATAAATCCGACCGATTTAAACCGGAATTCATGACATATTTCATGCATAGACGGTCGGAACAACGACGCCTAATAATATTATAATTCAGGATGGTTACACCATGAAACACAAATTTTCCTATCTTTTCATTTTATTAATGCTGATGCCGATTCAGTCCCTATTCGCAGATGACGGCAGCAGGCAGAATGATTCTTTTATGCAGCCGGTTTTTGAAAAAACAAAATTACCGGAGAGATATGCCGGAATCGACTACACCATTGAAAACAACGGTAGAGACTCGTTCACTGAATTTACCGCAAACGCTGCTTTTTCCTTCAACCGCAGTTTTGGATTGGAACTTTCAGTTCCGTATGTAATATATGTCGGTTGCTATAATCCGGATAATTATCTCGGACTTGTTGATGCCGCATTCAGAGGAGCTTTTCATCCTGCCGATAATTTTGCAATCGGTTACGGAATTTCCCTGTTGTATTCATATAAAAACGAAGGTTTTTATACTGAAGATTACTATGCCGCACCGTATCTTACCGCAGTATGGAAATATAAAATAATTCAGACTGGAATCAACGGTAAGTATGAACAGGAGATTGACAACAGCTTTGACGACTATCAGATTACTTACGGCGGACATTTAATGGTGCGTGTATGGAGAAGTCTCAATGTCATAACCGAACTTCAGGGAAAAGTAACAGAAATAAACGATGATACTGAATCAAATCTCGATTTCGCAGCAGGAATCAGATTTGACGCAAATCACTCGGAAAAATTCAAGGTCGGAATCGGAATACAGGCGCCTGTAAATCATGATGATTATGATTTCAGAACAAACATGAACATGTCATACCTTTTTTAATTCCAGACAGCCGGATTAATCCGCTTTTCCGGAAAGGATGAAAATCATTTTCCGGAAAGGCATAATTCCGGTTTACACTGCTCTGAACTGACTCAGTTCAAAAAACATCAGGCTGTCCTTCTGCTGATCGGCCTGCAGGTTTTTATCCCTTCTGAATACTGCAGCAGCCTTGCTGCCGAACCGCCGGATAAACATGATATCCGTACACATTTCAGTTTCAGGTGAAAGTGAAGGATAGTACAACGCCGGCGCTTCAGGTTCATGACCGGCAATTATTATCTCATTCAGCAGAATCATTCTCTCCGTATTAAGAGTAAAAATTCTTCCGGTTGAGGTATTGAAAAGGGCTGTATTTTCATCTACATAACAGATAAAATCACCGTGACCGTAATCCCAATTGTAGCTGTAAAAACCTGCAGGAAGCATTTCGGGAAAAACATATCTGTAAATGTTGCCGTAATCACCTGTGAGAAATTCATTTCCAGCCGGACTGAATTCAGGAAAAATATAATCAGCAATGACTTTCATTTCATTAGCGGAAATCACACCGTTATCATAATTTAATACATGAGAGCTGCGCTCGTCAGATTCTCCTGATATACACAGCAGAATATTTTTGCTGCCGGGAATTTGTGAAAACCGGCAATCCGGATTGATAAAATCATTCATGACTCTGCAGGTTGAAAGTAATTTCCAGGAAACCGTATCATAAACATGAAATTCAATACTGCTGTCATCAGCCTTATTTATGCACCATAAAATACCGGATGAATTCTGAAAAAAACAGGAAATATATTTATCTTCCGGTGCAGTTTCAAAAACAGTTTTAAAATTAAAATCAAAGACTGAAATTAAACCCGTATCCGGAAAAACTACTGCAGCAGTTCCGGAAATAAAATCCGCACTCATGTCGGCAATATTTCTTTTTAAATCCATAAAAGCGGTTTTCCTGAAGCCGTGATCAAGAACTGTAATTTTGCCCTCCGGAGAGGCTGCCATAAAAAAAAGATTTTCTCCATCAGAAGACATGTAGGCTGCCCTATGTTCGAGATCACACAATTCAATACACTGTATCTTCATTTGCTTTACTCCATTTAACAGCCCGGCTTACACCCTCCTGATTACCGCCTTAATGTCAGCAGGCGGTCCGAAATACAATGAAGATGTTACAATCACGTCGACTCCCGTTGCAGCAATCTCTTCAACATTTTCCATTGTAATGTTTCCGGCAGCACACAGTGTTACATTTGGATTAATCCGTTTAGCCGTTCTACAGACTGTTTCAATCTCTTCTGCTGTAAATTTATCCAGCTGAATGCAGTCAAAACCCGCTTCCGCGAATTTCAATGCGGAATCCGTATCATGAGCCTCTATTCCCAGCTTTTTTTCTTTTGTATCATTACGTATTTTTGCAATATTTTCAATTATTTTTTCCCTGCCGCCGAATAAATCAACATGCGGATCAAAAAAAAGAACGGATTCCGAGAGACCCAGACGGTGCGGAAACGCTCCGCCGGACATCACTGCTTTTGTAATCAGTTTCTTTGTGCCCGGCGGACATTTTCTTGTCGTAACGATATTCACTGCAGGATTGACCTTTCTGGCTTTGTCGGTGAAACTGCGTGTTCTTGTAGAAATGCCGCTGAAACTTTCAAACATTCTGACACCGTTCCTCCATGCCATATGAATTCTGTCAGCCCGGCCCTCGGCTGAAAAAAATATTTCGTTTTCTTTGACTTCTGTTCCGGATTCACTGTAACCGGAAACGGCAATTCCGAGTTTATTGAAAATCCTTTCAACTTCTTCAGTACAGCAGACTACCAGATCCGACCTGGACTGATATGTAATTTGAGCGTTATATTTATCCATACCCAGGATAAACGACGTCAGATCAACCGGATTTACGTCCTCTTCGATTATGCGGTCTATTTCACAATCAGGAATAAAAAATGACATAATTTCCTCCTTTTAATTTTTTCCGTTTATTTTTACAGCTTTAGAATTAAGAATCGAATCAGTAATCTTGAATCTCGCTGATTTAAGCAGACGCTGAATTGTAGTCCGTGAAACACGTAAAAGAGATGCCGCTTCAGTCTGATTATAATTCTCGAAATCGCATAGTTTAATTACTTCCAGCTCCTCCGCGGAAAGTTCATTCTCCTGAAGCATTTCAAAGAAAACACCTGCAGGTTTGAAATACTTTTCATAATCTTCAGGTCTTCCGCAAATTTTAAATTTTTTTCTGCTCATAAGTTTTCCTATGACACCATATTTAATTTTCTCAGCAGGCTGCAGTAACCGATATTGTTCCGGATATCCTTCTCCGGAGTAATCAGGGATATGCATTTCCCGTTTTTTATTTCAGCAATATCTCCTTCCAGAAGCAGAGCTTCACGTACAGTATGCGTTACAATGATACTCTTAAACCTGAGCAGGGATCGCAGATTTTTATAAAGCCGGATCAGATCCTGCGTTCTCTCGAAATCAAGTGAAGAAAAAGGTTCATCAAGAAGCAGGATATCCGGCCTGACAGCAAGAGCTCTTGCAAGAGCAACCCTCTGTTTCTGTCCTCCGGATAATTTTGAAACAGGATAATTTTTAATTTCTCCAAGCCCCGCGGTTTCAATAAGAATTCCGATAAAATCCCTGTCTTTTTTTCCGGCAGCATACGAAATGTTCTGTTCCACATTCATATGTCTGAAAAGACGGTTATCCTGAAACAGATATCCCGCTTTTCTTCTGCATGCAGGCAGACATATACGCAGTTTTGAATCGAATAAAATACGGTTGTCAATGCATATTAATCCTGAATCAGGTGTAAGCAGTCCCGCAATCATATTCAGTATGGTCGTTTTACCCGAACCGGAATGTCCGACAAGGAAAAGCGTTTCGGCTGAGGTGCTCATATCAACATTAAGAGCGAATACGGATTTTCCGTGTACAAGATTTTTTTTCAGTTTCAGTTCAATCATTATCCGGACTCCGAATAGTTCAGCATCTTAATGCAGATAAATACTGAACCGGAAAATATGAACAGCATAAGTGAAAAGGCAAATGCCTGCTGATTATTTCCGTCAAGTACGGCATTATATATTTCCAGTGAAACGGTATTTGTTTTACCTGAAATGTTGCCTCCGATCATAAGCGACATGCCGACTTCCCCCAGAATCCTTGCGGAAGCGAGAAGCATGCCGCTGATTATGTTTCTTTTCAATGAAGGAATGACAACCCTGAAAAAAGTAACAGTTTTACCTTTACCGAGTGAATATGATGCCTCACACAGTCTGTAAAGACCGGCATCAACGCCGTTTACCATACACTGTGCAATGAAAGGAAAACCGGCAATGAAAGCCGCAATTACAAGTCCGGTACGGGTAAACATCAGATCAAATTTAAACATCCTGCCGACAGCACCCTCACCTCCAAGAAAATGAACCATCAGAAATCCTGTTGCCATTGGCGGGAATATAAGCGGCATATTTGTAAAAAAATCCAGCATAACCCGGACGGTCCTGCCGGCGCCAACCGCAGCATAGGAAACAAGAAAAGCTGACAGCAAAAGAAGCGGAACCGCTGACAAGAGTATTTTCAGTGACAGCATTAGAGAAAACATTGAAATCATTATTTCCTCGTCCGGCTTTTCATTCCGACAGACCGTACTTCCTGAAAACCGCCGCAGCGGAATCAGATTTCAGATAGTCATAAAATTTAACGGAATTTTCATCTGCGGATGAAGTTAATCCGCATTCAATTACTATCGGACTGTAAAGCTTTTTATCAATCTCAATATAGGAAAATTTCTTATTATCAAGAGACATACAGTCAGTAATGTTCAAAAAACCGGCATCCGCTTCACCGGATGAAAGATAGGCAGTCACCTGAGGCACAGTCTGTACAACGAGCAGTCTGTCAGATTCTTTCAGCCTCTCATGAATATTAACTGCGCTTAATGCTTCAAAAGCCGCTTTGCCGTAAATCGCCTTTGTCCCGTCAGGAAGTACTATTTTCTTAATGTCTGTTTTAAGCAGATCCTCAATGGAAGTAATTTTTATTTTTTCCGGAAATGCAAGAACAAGCTTTCCCTTTCCAAGTTCCTGCTTTTTAACGAAACTAATTCCTGATTTTTTTAAAAAACTGCTGTCTCCAATCATAAGAGACACTTTACCCGTTTTTTTGCTTTGAGCAATTATCTGATTCATGTTGCCGTATATGCAGTTTACGGTGATAGAAGTTTCCTTTTTAAATGTCTGTGCAATTTCATTTACCGGACGCTTGTATCCGGCTCCGGAAGCAAGGTATATTTCTTCAGCGGAAAGACATAAACATGCTGCTGAAACAAGGATTACTGCCGTAATTATTTTTTTCATAAATTTCCTCCAATTGTGCATATGCACATTATTCCATTATGCCGGCATTTCAATACTTATTGCGGTAAAATACCGGAATTGAATCTCATTTAACATTCACGAAACATATTGAATTTTCAGAATTCCATGAATTTTTCCTGGAAATGAGAATTGTAAAACAGCTTGCATAATGAAAGCATTTTCCGAAAATGAATATAAAACAGGGAAATTAACAGTCAGTGAATATGAATAACAGTTTCAGAAACGTAATCCTCAAATCAACCGGTTCTGCATCAATAAGTGAAATTGAGGAAATTCAGAGTCTTTGGAGCGGCTACGGCAGAATAAGCCGCTACACCCTTTCCGGTTCAAAGATAAAAACCGTAGTGGTAAAACACGTCGTACTTCCTGAAAATAAAAAAGGCCATGACTTCGCAGAATCAGACATTTCTCACCGGCGGAAAATTAAATCCTACATGGTGGAGGCAGCCTGGTACCGGCACTGGTCGGATGAATGCAGACCTTTCTGCCGCATACCCGGATGTTATGCCCTGGAATTCGGCGGCAATGAATTTTTGACTGTGCTTGAAGATCTTGACGCGGCAGGATATCCCGGGCGGCGAAGCAGGCCTTCCCCTGATGAAATCGGAATCTGTATTGAATGGCTGGCGGAATTTCATTCAATTTTCATGAACCGTGAACCCGTGAATTTATGGAAAAACGGAACATACTGGCATCTTGACACGCGTCCGGATGAGTATAAGGCGCTCAGGGATCCGGAACTGAAGGCTGCGGCAGCTTCAATAGATCTCAAACTTAAGAAATGTAATTTTAAAACAATACTTCACGGTGATGCTAAACTTGATAATTTCTGCTTTTCTGATGACGGTAAAAAAGTAGCCGCGGTGGATTTTCAGTACACCGGCGGAGGATGCGGCATGAAGGATATTGCATACTTCATAGGAAGCTGTCTGGATGAAAGTGAATGCGGTGCAATGGAGGATGAACTTCTGGATTTTTATTTTTCATGTCTGGAAAAATCATTAAGGAAGCATAAACCTGAAATCAATTTTGCAGATGTAGAAAAGGAATGGAGGGAGATGTACCGTTATGCCTGGACGGATTTCCACCGCTTCCTGAAAGGGTGGACCGTCATGACATGGAAACCTGACAGTTACAGTGAAATCATCGCCGGAGAAATAATCAGAAAATTAAGGATAGAAAAATAAAATTCAAATTTCCCTCAATGTATTATATCCGTGTTTCCGCTGCAGAAATTTTTCCGGCGGACATCCACTATCTCCGGGAAATTACCGTTTACAAGACCGAGAAGCGCGGATGTTCCGTACATGATTTTATATTCCATTTCCTCGTCATACAGCGGAATCATCTGATAAAAATTAACCGCTTCTCCCGTATTCAGTTTACAGGCAAATGATTCCTCACCGGAACTATGGGGATGATCAAGAAATATTCCGGATAAACATGTATTATCGGCAAACGCACAGCTGTTCGGAACAGTATGCCCCCACCCCAGCCAGCTGTCTTCTTTAATCGGAAGTCTGGCCATTATCTTCATCCACAGTAGCGGCCAGAACCAGTTTCCGCTGATGCTACCGATATCCCATTCAGGAGGAAGACACATTATTAATTCCGCCCGGTCAACATTCCGGTTCAGCAGATTCTGCGGTACATTCATTTTATGCGCACCCATTCCGGAAGTAACAAGCGTCAGATAATTTCTTCCGTTCTGAGGTTCGACAACCATGATATCAACCCTGATGTCGGGAGACAGGACTTCGTGCAGAACCCGGCTCACCTTTCCGAAGTGACGCTCAATATGCCGGCTGACTGCACTCAGTTCATTTTCAGTATACACTTCGGGACTGAAAATTTTCAGATCATATCTGTCGACAAGTTCTTTCGCCTTTTTCAGACATCCTGATTTTGCATAAGCCTCTGCAAGTATTTCAGACAGTTCACTGACACGGCTTTTATCAAGAGCGGCCGCGGCTTCGGAATGATATACCGTTTTCGCATAGTTATTCAGTCCTGAATAGGCTCTGGCAAGACGGCAGTGCCATTCCGGATCCTGTTCACCTTCATGCCTTACCTTTAAAAGAAGACTGACGGCATGTTCATGTTCATCAACACTGCTGTATGCATTCGCGAGATAAAAAGTCATCGTGTAGTCAAGATTCTGTTTTTTAAGCGAAAGAATCCTGTTTATTACTTCGGCATGTTCATTTCTTTCATGATACTCATTAATTAACTCAAGTAAATTACCATCCATATGATGCCTCCGGACTGAATTTTACGAATACTAACTAATGTATGAATTTAAAAATGAATGCTGCATGTAAAATTGCTTTACTTAAGACAATCTATCACTGTATTAATTATAAATCAATTAAAATTTATTTCTAATGCGGATTTATTTCACCATGCCTGATTCATCTTTTTGTAATGAAAATAAATATTATTTTTTTAATTTTTATATGCTTTTTATTTATACGTGTGTTAATATTTCTTATGTCAAAAAAAAGTTTTCTGCTGAAATATGCCGTTCTTCTGAGTTTATTTATATTCTCTGCTGTTTCATCAACTGCAGATGTAAATACTGATGACATACAGGCCGGTACTTTCTATGTCGTCAACAACGGCCTGCATACCGGTATCGTCATCAGAATTACAGATGAAACAATCAGAAAAATTAGTGTTCTTTCAGAATTCCGTCAATTTGCTTATGCAGATTTCGGTTGGGGTGATGCCGACTATTATCAGGCCGGTACAGGCGGGATATATCTCACTCTAAAGGCTCTTTTCGTTCCGTCTTCAAGCACTGTCAGAGTTCACGGTACGGACATGTCAGTAGACAGCATCACAAAATACTGCATATACTCCATTCGCTTTACCGCGTCGTCCGCTCAGTTTGACAGAATATGCAGTTTCATAAACGGATCATTCAAACATGACAATTCAGGCATGTTCATTAAACTTTCATCAAACGGTTCCGGAAATACGGTTTTCTACAAATCCGTCTACAGTTATCATTTGTTCAATACATGCAACACATGGATTGCGAGTGCACTTAAAAAAGGAGATTTCAGAATATCAAAAAAAATCATTATTACAGCTGATGATTTATATGAAGCTGTCAGTCCGCTTGGCGAAATAATCAAACAGAATTAATTATCAGTTCTTTAAAATCATGAAATTAATTGCGGATTTTATTTGTATTTAAACAACGAGCGAACCCGGTTCCTAAATGTTAAAAAAGCATCAGCATATACATCGTATAATTATCTTGACCTGTTTTTCAATATTGCATAAAATATAACAGAAGAATATCATAATTATTGCATTATGAAATCTATAACTGACAATGAATTACTCTCATCATTATGACAGATATCAGCCGTAAATAACTTCCGGCATGTCTGATAAAAAATGCTGTTTCTGTGGAGTATATCATGAAATACCTAATCATCTTTGCAGCGGTTATGTTAGCCGGCATTATGTTTTGTAGCGGAAGAATACGGAAAAACAGCGAAAAGGTAAGAAACCCTGATCTGTGTATTGGTGCATATTATTTTGACGGCTGGGCTGGAAAAAACAATCTTTCAGGCGATCCTGATCAGCCCTGGGCAGAAAACGCTCCGCTGCATCTTACACGGAGAATGCTTGAAGAATTTCCGGAACGCGAACCGGTATGGGGCTGGAGGGATGACAGTCTGGAGATAATGGAACAGCAGATAGATACCGCTGCCGATAACGGTCTGGCATTTTTTTCATTCTGCTGGTTCTGGCATGATAATAAAAGCAGTATTAATGAAAATGCAATACGTGATGATCCGAAAAATACGGGGCTGGATCTGTTTTTAAAATCCGGAAACAGCAAAAGAATGCAGTTCTGTCTGATGATAGCAAATCATGACTGGTTTGAAATTACAGGACCGGAAAACTGGGAAGCTGCAGCACAATATCTGATGCCGTACCTGACTCACGAGCAGTATCTGAAAATCAACGGCAAACCGCTTGTTATCATATTCAACGGTGCCGGAGGTGACAAGGCCGGTTTTGACAGAATGCAGAAAGCAGCCCGTGATGCCGGTCTCCCCGGACTTGCAATTGCCTGCAACTGGTATGGAACTCCTGAACAGGGGTATCAATACAGAACTCATTATATGATATCTTACGGATATGAAGACGGTGCCGAAAAACATTCTTATGCGGAACTGATTACCGCAGCTGAAAATGAATGGCGGGGCAGCAGCGAGCAGCCGTATATTCCGGTGGTGACAGCCGGGTTTGATAAAAGACCGTGGGAAGGACCAAACGGGCTTTTTAATAAAAGGGAAGGCTGGTATTACACAGGAAGAACGCCTGCTTTATTCCGGCAGTTTCTGGAAAAAGCAGTAAGCTGGATTAAAACACATCCCGAACAGACGCCGGATGAACATGTAATATTAATCTGTGCCTGGAACGAATACGGAGAAGGAGCCTGGATCGCCCCGACCAAAGGTGACAGGAATGGCGAATATCTGAAAGTGATCAGATCCCTCGCAATGGCAGATAAATAACAAACAGCCTGGTTTCGTAAAAAGCAATGTTAAGCGTATTGTTTAATTCCATACGAAAGATACAGTTTGAATTTTTCACTTTGTCCTCAATCTGCTGTTTTCTGCATAACAGATTTGTTAGGGCAGCAATTGAAGTGTATCCAATTGCAAATAATTTTGAGGAATATTTCTATTCTTTACCAGACAGTATATTCTTCAGTCTTTGTTATTCTTACACCCGCAAGTCCTTTATCAGATAAATAATTCCGCAAGTCGTCATTTATTACTATTAAACGACGAGATTCAAAAAGACGAAAAATTGGAAGATTAAAAGTCTTGGCTGGATCAATTGAAAATTTTTCAAGACTTGAAGGACGTGCAAGCGGAGATAAATTAAAATCATAATTTTTTACGCAGGAAATTAACCCTATTATATTTACCAATGAATAACCATATTCAACTTCATTCAGAATTGTATCAGTTATATCCACAGGAAAATATTGTATATTATTTATGCCATATTCATTAAACAGATCTCTAAGGTCATCTGAGTATAATGGTAAAATTCCACCCATTATATCACCGCGAAAAGAACCGCTTCCACGGTTTAAATTAAGTGATATTGGTTGTTTTCGATCAGGCATTTCTTTACCACACATCCATTCCATGCCTTCAATGTCATCCGGTAAGTCCATGATAGATGCTAAACCTTTAACCTGTAAATCTGCTTCTATGACCCAGTACATAAAAAATCTCCAATAAAATTGCAAAGAATATAAACAAATTTAACGTGCTGTTTTCCTTCTTTTGCTAATGGGTTGGGAAATGAATTCCCGGATCTATTATTAAAGTTCATGTTTTTGAAAGATTGAACATAAAATGTTTGGATGTCAAAAAATGTTTTCGAATCCTAAAAACTTTCATAATCCTTCAATCGAAGCAGTGAGACACCTTGAAGATTAATCTTTGAAAGAGCATCTTTTACGCTCGAATCAACAATAATTAATAATGGCGATTCCGCAAGTCGAAAAAGTTTTTGACCGCGAACAAGGGAAAAATCTATTACCGGGTTCTTTAAAATGTCTCTGCCCGCAGGGCTTGACGTTAAACCACTTTTTAGACATTTTATCAATCCAATAACAATTCCAAGATAATATTTAGCAACAGTTTTCCCATCTTCTTCGTTGATAAGATCAACTTGAAAATAATCGATATTATCAATTCCAGTTTCATCTAAAGCGAACTTCAGTTTCTCAGAAAACAATGGGACATTTCCAGTTAATAAGTCAGGGTATTCAACTTCTGATACGTCTCCAATGCTTACAGGTAATTGAATTGGGACATCGTTGATATCAACTTTTTTTCCGATAGCTACATCTATCATATCTAACTCTTCTGGCAGATCACCAATGTAAGGAATATAAGGATTACCTGCAACTTCATCCATTATAAAATATTCCATAAATATTTCCTTAAAGTTGAGTATTAATTTCGATTTGCATATTTTGAGGTTACAATTTATTGTAAAAACTATAATTCCTACTACAGCAATAATACTGCAAACTCACCAAAAAAAATCAACTATAATTTCAAAAAATCCGGATAGCGCCTGATAAAACTCATCAAAAATTTATCCTGCAATAAAAAGCACCCTAAAATTATTTACTCATCAAAGCTTTTAGACAGACCAGAGATTATCCCAACAATTGCCGCGGAAACTTGAGCATATGATGAAAAGAATATATTCCAGCTCATGAAATTTCCATACTGCAGTTTTTATATGTCACTTAACGAACGGGAGTTATTAAATCCCCCAACATATATGTTTCCCAATCGCTCATACATCTGCACCCTGATTATCAGGAAACTCAACCGAATCATGATTCTGACTCTCTTCATAATAATAAGAATAATCAATGCCCTTCATATACATTTCCCGGCTGTCTATTTCGTCTGTCAGGGCATTTTTAATAAGAGTTTTTAGCGGTGTGCTATTCACCGGGCTTTGTACCATGGCGTCCATGTAGTCGTTTTTACTAATACGGCTCCAGTCCACACAGCGCTTCAACCGTTTTTTCAGTATCATATCGAGCCAAATTCGTGTGCTTCTGCCATTACCTTCCATAAAAGGGTGGGCGATGTTCATCTCCACATATTTATCAGTTATTTCCTGAAAAGTGGTTTCAGGCATTTGGTCAATCTGTTGCAGGGTCTGCTCAAGGTGTTGTACCATGGCAAAACGAAATCCCCCTTTAGATATATTCTTCTGCCGGATTTGCCCTGCAAAGTCATAGAGTCCTCCAAACAAATAGGCGTGTATCTGCTGCAATCCTCTTGTAGTACCCACTTCTATACTGTCAATAAATGAACTTTCAAAAAATGCATAGGCTTTGGTTTTGCTTTTACCATCAATAGTCTCATCACTATAGGTAAACCATTCAATAAAACGGTTGGCTTTTTTACTTGGAAATTCTTTACCCAAAGCAATAATACCTTCGTAATCGAGCATATCGGATTTGTATTTTTTACCATCTGCAGCGGTGAGTTTCAGTTGGGTAGTGGCGCTAACCAACTGCCTGTTTTCCTGCTTCAGTTTTGCTTTAAGGTATTTCCAGTAGTTGCGGTTTTTATTATAATCACTCTGGTCCCGAAGCACTGCCACTATGTCCAATACGGAAAACCACCATTTGGACTTTTCTTCATCCCAGAGTGCCCGAACCTCACGGTCGTCAAAAAAGCGTATGGATATTTTACTGTCAGATTTCATAGCCGGTTTTCGCCAAGTTCTTTTTTATTGAATCATCCAGTTCATTCGCTTTTTGCATTTGTTCGGAAAGCATTGCTGTAAACTTTTGCTTACGATTAATCAGTACGTCAAACCTTTGTTTGTCGGGTGAAGGACGGGCATAATCTTTAGGCAATACCCCTTTTAAGGAACGAATGCCTTTGCCGATAGTTGACAGATTGGCTCTGCCTTGCAGCCATTTCCAGCAAACCTGTTGTGGACCATACAAAACCCGTTCCGCCGTGTATTCATCTTTGTCTTCCGGGTCTGCACCGGTTTCCTGTTTTGCAGTTTCCAATTTTTGATATAAGTCTCCAAAAGCATCTGGTATATATTTCAGGAATATTAAACCTAATACAACATGCATATATTCAGCCGCATCCATATTTTTGTGAATTTTATCTGCCGCTTGCCAAAGGATTTTATCAAGTTTTAAATTTCCAGTCATTTATACATCCGGTTTCTTTCAGGTATATCAAACATATAAACATTTATTCTTTTCACTTTCTTCCGCCCGCTATGGACTGTGGTCAAACGCCTTCAAATAAAGCCCGGCAGAAAATATTGAACTTAACTTCATATGTTCAGAATTCAGACAGTTCTAATTCTGTTTAATAAATACAGCAATTTTATGAAATGTCAAGTTTATAAAAAAATGAGTCCAATGTCTGATGATCAACGCTGGGCTGAAGCCTGCAGGCAGATTTAAAGGCAGTATCCGGGTTGAGTCGGTTCTGCCGGTAAATTTGTATGGAAGTATGAATTTAATTTCCTAAAATCCTTCCGATGATTCTATTTGAGAAAATATATTAAATAACTGATAATAAACCTATTCAGATTTTTTACGCATGTTTTTGGTGTAAAATACAGTAATCAAACAGAGGATTAAATATAATCCGGGAATCCAAAACAGTCTCAGGGAAAAGTGTTTAAAAAATATTACCCAGACTGCTGACATAATTAAAAACATCATTAAACCTGCAATTAAAGGTGTTATGGATTTAATAATTTCAGTTCCGGATTTTCTTTTTTTAACATAGGAAATAATCAGTAATAGCGGGCCTGCAATAATGCCGAGCATGCCGGTAATTCCGAAAGTTAAATCCAAAACGGCATGATTTATTATATACCGGTATACATCATATTCACTTTTATAAGTAACTGCAATCGCGATTAAATATAAAAGAAGCAGTAAGCTGAACAGTAATCCGATGTAATCCATTTTCTTCATAATAATATCCCTTTCAGTTAAATCATGTCATATGATCGGTCTTAGTAAATGCAGCTTTTCTATTACAGACATGTCCGTCATGTAAAACAACTTTATAACACCACTGCAGTTTCACAGTTCTGTAAATATAATGAAAGAAAATATTTTCAAACAAAAAATTAATTAAGATAAGTTTTTCCTCTACTTGAACTCACTCATAAGGAATGTAAATTTCACTGACAGAGTCATCATTGCAGGGTCCGAGAAAGGTATTACCGTATAGTTCAAAATTATATAAATACGGCAAACGGAAATCAGTCTCCGGCAGATATGTGTTATAAATATACTGATAGGTTAAACCGACGGTATTTGATCTTCCTTTATGGAGAAACTTCAGATATTTCTGTTTCGGAATAATTTTTGCTGTAAATTGAAGCGGAATGTTTTCTATCTTTTCAACCTGAACCGCTATGAAAAAATAAAACAGATCCGGCTCCTGATCAGCAAACCAGTATTGAAGCTGGTAATATTTTTCAGGAATCAGCCTGTTCTCTATGAGAAATGCATTCGCACTGAGATTAGCCCAGGGTTTGCTTAAATCATTCTGCAAAGCCAGATCAAAGTAAAAAGGAATGCCAATCAATTGTATTTCTTCAAGCTCTACCTTTTCAGGTTCTAAAAGCGTTTTTCTTCTCCTATTTTCGATAATATTCCCGGATAATGGAGAAATCAGATTCTCAGGAGAAAACCGTTCCTGCCTTCTTGCCCGGGAAGGATTCAATCCTATAATACGGTTAAACGCCCTGCTGTAGGATTCATGCGTACCAAACCCGTATTCAAATGCGATATCAATAATTTTTTTGTCGGTTTTAATCAGATCATTATATGATTCGCTGATTTTTCTCAGCAGGATGTAATCTTTTAAAGTATATCCGGTGATTCCTTTAAAAAGACGGCTGAAATAGTAAAGCGAAAATCCGAATTTCTGGGAGACGGAACAGACGTCAATGTCGCTTTTTAAATTTTCTTCTATCAGTTCAAGAGCCGAATAAACGATATCCTTGTTCTTCATCCATTCCATCTCCAAATTACAGATTATGCACTATACAGGAAAATTAAACTCAGCTTCCCAGTCAAAATCCGCGGAAGAATCGATGCTGTCCGGCCAATGACTGCACCATTCAGGTACTGAAACATTCTTTGCAATATCTGTCGAAGGCAAATACGGTTTAATGTCAATAACTGAAGATCCCGGAAATGCATCAATATAATAAGTATAGATGATTCCGGCAGCCTGATCAATTTTGAAGACAGAAACCGGTGTTATGCAGACAGGGTTCGGCCGGATTTGCGACCGTGTTGCAAAAACACCAATAGACTCCGGACCTTTTACATAAGGTTTCCTGATTACATAATCACTTCCATATGCTTCATCTTCAGTCTGATCCGCCCACCATAAAATATTTAACAGAGAAAACCCTTCAATATTTGTCAGTCCTTTTTTATATTTCTCATGAAGCTGAATACTGAAAAGTCCATCCTGCTGATTAATTTTACCGATTTCCGTTAATTCCATAATTATCCTCTTTTCATTATATATTTAAAAGATAATTTATAATACAAAAAAAATTCTTTCTTGATTAAAATGAAACTTTCAGGGCGGTTTATTTGACTTTTTTCGTAAAAAAATCAAATCTTACGAAAATTTCACCTTCTGCTTCAATTATTGATTTGAAATTTAGACTGTATATTCCATCATTTCCAATGGAGAAAGTAATCTGGAAGAAATAAGCGGGTAAAGCGAAGACCATTAACCAGTCATGGAAGATGAATTATCATAACTTTCAAGCTGATATTAAAAAGCCGGGTAAAATGCCCGGCATAAGCTGCAGTATTAAGCGTAATTTTATTTCCGCCGGAAAAATGGAATTTTCCGGATTAAATGCTGCTTTCAATCAGTTGAAAAAATAACGACATTCCATGACAAAGGCTGCAGATTAATTGTAATATGTCCTGAATTGTTTTCAATCCCGGAAATATCCAAATTGCATGGAACAACATTTTCAGGTTTTTCAAAACTGTTCTGCGCAAAAAGATCATCTCCTTTCAGACACAGATGTTCGACAGGAACCGTTTTTCCGAAAGACCGCGCATCAATCTCAAATGAAACCGTATCTTTCTGATCACAGTTAAGAGCAAGAACTGTAAGCTTCTTCTTTTCCCGGTCATATATGACTGAATTCTGAATAACCGGAACCTTACCGTATTTTTCAATTTCAATTTCAGGAATAGTGGATAGCGACTTAAGCACTGTTCCGCCTGAGGCATGAACTGACGCCTGAAAAAACGGATAATATATGGGCTGAATGAAAATTCCGCCGTTCTTTTCCGTAACAATCGGGGCGATAACATTTATAAGCTGGGCAAGACAGGCCATTTTAACCCTGTCAGAATTATTCAGTAATGAACATATCATTCCGCCTACGGTTAAGGCATCCAGCAGTGTATAGCGGTTTTCAAGAATTTCCGGAGCTTCAAGCCAGTCATGTTTCTGCTGCTGGGACATATACCATATGTTCCATTCATCAAAGGACAGATACATGTTTTTTTTGCTGCGTGTTTTGGTTTTTACATAATCAGTTACTGCAGAGACCGTTTTGATGAACTGATCCATTTCATAAAATGAAGCTATAAATTCCTGAACATCACCCTTGTATTCAAAATACTGATGCAGAGAAAGAAAATCCACCTGTTCATAAAGTGACTCAAGTATAACCCTGTCCCATTCCGGATATGTAGCCATTCCGGGCCCCGAACTGCCGCATGCAACAAGTTTAATTTCAGGATCGACAAGACGCATCATTTTTGCGGCTTCTTTCGCTTTTTTCGCGTAATCAGCGGAAGATAACTGCCCCATCTGCCAGTCTCCGTCCATTTCATTACCGAGACACCAGATTTTTATATCATACGGATCTTTGGATCCGTTCTGTATTCTTAAATCGCTCCAGTAAGTTCCTCCCGGATGATTGCAGTATTCAACGAGATTGGCTGCTTCCTGAGGAGTTCCGGTTCCTAAATTAACGGCACCCATTACTTTTGAATTTGCTTTTGCGGCCCATTTTACGAATTCATCAATACCGATTGCATTTGTTTCAATGCTGTGCCATGCAAGTTCAAGCCTCCGGGGGCGTTTTTCCTTCGGACCTATTCCGTCAGTCCAGTTATATCCCGAAAGAAAATTACCTCCGGGATACCTGATGACTGGAACATTCAGTTTATGAACCGCATCTATAACGTCCTTTCTGAATCCGTCCTCATCCGCGAGAGGATGTTCAGGTTCATATATTCCGCCGTATACGGCTCTGCCCAGATGCTCAATAAAAGAGCCGAATAACTCCGGCTCTGCTTTTGCTATAGAATGATTTTTATCAACAATACATTTTGCTTTTTTCATTGTTTAACTATTCCTGTTGTCAGCCTTTTACAGACCCTGCAGTAAGTCCTTCAATAATATGTTTCTGCGCCATCATGTAGAAGATTACGGCAGGAACCATCGCCAGTGTCAGATATGCAAGTACAAGAGGCCAGTTATATGTATACTGTCCGGCAAAAGACATTACACCCATTGGAAGAGTAAAAAGTTTTTCGCTGTTTAAAATCAATAAAGGTAGAAAGTAACTGTTCCAGCTTCCAACCATGGCCAGAATTGAAATTGTTGTAATAACCGGTTTGGATAAAGGTACTACAACAAATATGAGAAACCATATCGGACTGCATCCGTCAATAGTTGCCGATTCCTCAAGTTCAATCGGTATCTGCTTGAAAAAACTTCTGACAATCATTATCTGCATCGGTAATGCGAATGCAACCTGCGGAAAAATTACTCCAAAATAATTATCAAGCAGATGAAGTGATTTTAACTCAATATATAGAGGCAGTATCGCTACAGCAGGCGGAAAAAGTAATCCTACCAGGAAAAAATTAAAAATAAAATCCCGTCCTGGAAATTTCATTCTTGAAAGTGCAAATCCGGCAAGCGATGAAAGAACTATACCAAACATGACTGTTATTGACATTATCAGCATTGAATTAAAAAGACTGAGAAAAAACTTGGACCTCTTTGGATGCAGTACATCCAGATAATTTGACCCTAAAAAAGGATCAGGCCATCCGAAAAGATCAAGACGCAATTGAGCAAGATCTTTAAATCCGCCCATAAGCGTCAGTACCATTGGAAACAGTGTCAAAAGAGCAAGCAGAATTAAAAGAGTATATTGAATGGCTTTGTGTGTTTTTTTAGTACCTACTATCATTTCATATCACTCCTATAATTCTTTTTCTGCTGTCAGTTTCTGATACAATACACTTACACTGATTGTAATCAGAAAAATAATTATCGCAACAGCACTACCATAACCTAATTGAAAACGCTGGAAACCGAATTTATACATATAGGTAACCATGGTTTCCGCACCATTTGCAGGGTCCCCTCTTCCCATTGCCCAGACAATATCGAAAGTCTGAAATGAACCGACCATTGAGAAGAAAAGTGAAAGCATGATTGTCGGTCTGAGTAACGGAAGTATGATGTACCAGTTGAGCTTCCATTTATTAACACCGTCAATAAATGCCGCTTCTTCCAGTTCAACAGGAATTCCCTGTAAACCGGCTATTAATATTACCATATGAAGTCCGAAATATTTCCAGATCAATACAACAAATATGGATGCAAAAACTGTATCCTGAGAACCAAGAAACTGAAAATTTGCAAGCCATGGTATCCAGTCTGAAAGTACTGTATTTTGAATACCAATTTGAGGATTATATATAAACGACCAGATGGTACCTGCGATTACCTCTGAAAGGATATATGGCAGAAAGAAAATTGTTCTGAAAAAAACAGCGCCTTTAAATCTTCTGGCTATTGTCAGTGCAATTATAAGTGACAAAGGAATCTGAAAAAGCAAAGACAGAACAACTATTTTAAAATTATTTTTAATTGCCATTCCGAAAATAGGATCAGTTAATATTTTTACAAAATTTTCAACACCCTTAAAATTTGTCAGATGCCCCAATCCGTTCCATTTATAAAGACTGAAATAAGCTGCCTGAAAAACCGGTAAAATTACAAAAACTGTATAGACAATCAATGGCAGAGTAAGAAATGCTGTAGCTACGATAATAGCCTGTTTATGCCTCGGGTTTTGCCAATATTCTTTGAATTTCGACGTCTTCATATTACTGCTTTTCTGTAAACCCATATTAATTTCCTCTAAACAATATGATTCTGTATAAACAACTTATTTTAAATCAGCTAATCATATTAACTTTCATAAGTTGGCAAAAAGACATAAAATGTAATATTTAATAAACTGTCTTTCAAAATGAATTGAAAGACAGCCTATTTATTATTTAAGAATGGAAATTCTTATTTTTCTTCATCCCATGCTTTCTGAATAATTCCTGCAGCTTCTTCAGGAGTTTTTGTGCCTGCACAAATTCCCTGAACTGCATCCAGAATTGCACCACCAACTGCCGGCGGGAAAGCCTGGTCAAAATAAAGCTGATAGAAACCTGCTTTACTTGTTGCATCTGCAACAGCTTTCATATTAGGATCCTGAACCCATTCAGATGTTCCTTTAACTGTAGGAATAAAAGAAATAGGAGAATCATAAAGTTTTTTGTACTGTTCTTTGCTCATTAGAAATTTCATGAAATCAATTGCTTCGTCCGGAGCGTTAACACCGAAAGCAAAACCGTCTCCACCACCGAATACATCAGTGATATCGCCAGCGCCGCCTTCAACTGCAGGGAAAGCCATGAAACCAAGGTCAGAACCTAAACCTTTTTTGTCTTTAGTCTGCTGTTCCTGAACACTTGGAGCCCACTGTCCCATAAGTTCCATTGCAGCTTTTCTGTTAGCTGTAAGAGAAGCCTGGTCATTATAAGTTGCACCAAGGAAACCTTTCTGGAAAGCGCCAAGATCAACAAGTTCTTTTAATTTTACGAATGCTTCAACGAAAGGAGCATCAGTAAATTTTCCTTCTCTTGCATATGCTTTCTGAATAGCTTCTCCGCCTGCGATTCTAACTGCAAGGTAACCGAACCAGAAATGTCCCGGCCATTTATCCTGCTCACCAAGAGCTATTGGAGTTATACCAGCAGCTTTAAGTTTTTTACATCCTTCAATAAGTTCATTCCATGTTTTGAACTCTGAAAGACCGTTATCAGCGAACATTTTTTTATTGTACCAGATACCAACAGCACCCATGTTATAAGGAATTCCATACACTTTTCCTTTATAACTGTAAACACCAAGTGGTCCAGCTCCGATAGTATCAGAAAATCCGCCTTTTTTCAATTCTTTTGTAACATCTCTCAAAAGTCCAGCTTCGGCATACTGATTCATTACACCGCCGCCCCAGCTTCTGAAAAGATCAGGTGGGTTTCCAGACTGCATCATTGTAGCAACTTTCTGCTTAAATGCCTCATTTTCAAGAACTGTAATCTCAATTTTTACATGAGGGTTCAGTGCCATAAATTCATCAACTTGAGCCTGCCAAGCTGCCTTGAAATCATCTTGTGTATCAAGATGCCAGAATGTAACAGTTACATCCTTTTTCTCTTTTGGTCCGCAACCGATCATTACAGTCACAATTGCAAGAACAGAAAGAATTAGTAAAATTTTTTTAACCACGTCCTCTCCTCCGATTAAATTAGTTTTTTTTAAAAGTCCGTTTTATAAATTAAGTTACTTCAAAATATCATATTCGATTACGCCGTTTTTAAAAGAACTTTTCACAACAGGCACCGTTCCCTTCTCCCAGTCCGCAAAAACAAAAAGCGCAACTTCAAGCAGATCACGAACCGGACTCAGCTTCTGATTTCCTTCAACCTTATCATAAGAAAATCCGAGTGAAGCCTCCATATATCCGAATACGGCAATTCCTCTGGGATAAAAGCAAAGATTGTTGCCGTAAAAAGTTTCAAAGAAAAGCGATACATTCTGACTGTTTGTCGTACATTGCCAATCCCAGTAATTCTGTGCCATGGAAAAAAGATCAACACCGCGATAAGCTGCCGCCATATCACGGAACATATTCATTGAAACCCACCCCACCTGCGGTGCACTGCCTGCAAGACCCGGAACAAAAAGGTCTGTCGGCTTTTTATCAACATAACTTGTATGTCTGCTGCCGTATTTACCCTTTGTGTGAGCAAGTGAGTTAATAATATCCGATTTAATTCTTGTAATGTCAAGTAAATTCTTCATTCCGACCATTTCCATTGGAACCAGTCCATTGGAGGTATAGATGTGATATGCATCCCATCCTTCAAGTTCACCCTTCATCATTTCCCCTGACCATGGATTGAGTATTCCGTCAAGAGTTCTGCTGAGAGTCACAGCGTAATGATCATCAAGCCATGCGGTTGTTTCTATTGTATTAACCGCTTTTTCAACAAATTCAGTATATTTTTGCAGGCCGGATTTGCCCAGATATTTCAGGATTTCAAATCCGGCCCTAATGGAGGTCATTGCTTTTACACCGAGATAAACCTGTTCTGAACCGAACTGAATAGCCGGTGATGCGTCATCAATTGTATTGGCACATCCTTTATCCGGAATCCCATTTCCGGTAGTATCACATGCAATGATAAAATCCATAAGCTGTGTAATAAAGGATTCATGTTTTCTGATCAGGGAATCATTTCCCGTTCTTCGCCAGTATGCATATGCAAGCTGGATATAATTGGAATTTTCTTCAACTTCCATTTCATGAGGATAAAACTGCCGTGTACATTCCGTCATAAAACCGATATCATGGGAAAGGAAAAGCGTATTCTCTACATCTTCTCCAAGCACTGCGGAACCGTTTTTACCGAAAAACGGCCACTCATCCAGCTGCAATTCAAGAAGTTCAGGCCACACTGAAAGATAAAATGGAGACTGAGTATACTCAACATCAACGGTTGAATGGAAATAACAGCTTCCTTCCCATACTGAAAACCATTTCTGTCCATCAGGACGGACTACCATCCATGTATTTACAAGCCATGAATGAAGAGTATGCCGCATCAGATGATTTACCGCCTCACCAAGATTATGTTTTGCGAACAACCCGTCAACAGTATTTGCCGAAAGGCGGACATTCTCGGCATTTTCAACAGCCCATTTACAGACTTCATTAATATTGGAAAATACAGTTGTATAATAGAAAGGGCATTTTTCACCAAGAACGTTTAAAACAGGTTCGTCATATATACACCATGCAGCTGATAATCTTTTCCCCGCCCTGCCGCGTGCAAGCTTAAAATCCTGCTGCAGCTGACCGTCTTTCCGATAACCTTCGACTGCGGCAAGCCGGTCAGCTGAACTAATATTAACAGGGGGAAAATCATCAACGTCAATTCCGGCAACAGCAGGAAACACTATCTTTGACTGATATGTTACTTCAGAATCATCATTTTTCTGAGTAAATTTAAAACCTTCACCGGCAAATTCCAGAAATATACTTCCGGAAACAAAATCTTCCGTTGTTCCCTCAGTCCATCTGAACTGGGAGGACAGTCTGTCTACTTCAAGATCAAAATATATCACCGGAGTTGTACTGAATTCAAAATTTCCGGGACGGAAAGGTATTCTGATAATCAGTTTCAGATGAAGTGATGTCTCAGGATCTATTCCGCTCAATGAGATCGAACATGCAGAACTGCTCTGATCGGTAAAATCAAAATATTCCTTTTCGGATGTCAGCGGCAGAAAAACGGTTCTGTCTTTCAGTTTTATGCCTGCTTTAATCTCGATAGGTATTCCGGGATGTACACCATGACGGACAAGAAAAGCTTTCCTGTTTACCGGGTCCATTACAATTCCCAACCGTGAACCTAGAACAGCTATCCCGTCACCCATTAATTGCATATATATTCCTTAGGACTATTTTTGTCATCAATTCGCTCATTTGCGTGTACGTTAACGCAGGTGCTTTAAAAATCAACACTTTTTTTCATAAAAAATTATTATTTTTTAAAAAACATGAATTGCCATATTTATTGAAAAATTCTTGCTAAAATTCAGTGCCTAAATAATACTGAAGGCAAAAATTTAATTATATTTAAGCAGATTAAATGTGCTATTGATATTCAGCCGTTTCTGTTAAACTTTAGGGATATAACTTTGTCTAAAATAAAAGATGTTGCAAAACGCGCAGGTGTTTCAGCCGGAACAGTTGACAGAATAATTCACAACAGGGGACGTTTTTCTGAAGAAACCGCTGACAGGGTAAGAAAAGCGATCAGTGATCTCAATTATAAAACGGATATCAGAGCCAGAAACTTTTCTCTTTCCCTGAAATGCAGAATAGCCGTACTGATGCCTTTCCCGGAACTGAATAATGATTACTGGAAACTTCCTCTCGAAGGAATGAAAAATGCGCTTGAAGAATTGTCCGCAAGTCACGTAACAGCCGAATTTTTTCATTTTCATGAATACAACCATGACAAATTCCAGAATATGATCCGCAACATAAGAAAAAAACAGTTTGATGCTTTTGTAATCGCTCCGCTTCTGCATGATGAAATTCTGAAACTTTTTGACACTCTGTTTGACGACAAACCAGTTGTATTTTTTGACAGTGATATAGAAAGTTCGCCAAGATATACTTACATAGGACAGAAATCCGTTGAAGCGGGACATCTCGCAGCAAAATTAATGAATCAGATGATATCCGGCAGCGACAATAAAATCCTCATTATAACTACTGATTCAGGCAATGAACACCTTACTGACCGGGTAACAGGATTTCTGGAAAAAATTTCATTTAAAACCGAGACAATAGAAATACCCGTCAATCCGGATAATATGACTGAAATTCTGGAGAAAATCCGCCCCAAGCTTGGCAGCGAATATAACGGTGTATATGTAGCGTATTCATCATGCCATTATATCGCGCAGATGATTGAAGAACAGGGGCTGGAAAAGAAGATTCCGCTTGTGGGCTATGACCTTGTTCCTGACAACATCATGCACCTTGAAAGGGAAACCATAAGCTACATACTTACACAGCGTCCGATCGACCAGGGTTATTTAAGCATCAAAACCCTTTATAAAAAAATCATTCTCGGTCAGGAATCAGCTTCTGAGCAATTAATGCCGATTGACATCATTACACAGGAAAATCTTGCATCCTACATCAGAATGAGGGAAATAAGCTGACCTGTGAAACAGACGCAGCATTTACTGCCAGCTTGAACTCTCTGTTACTTTTCCGCCCGGCACTGTCCGCAAACCCGATCCGTTAATATTAATTTCATACTCACAGCCGGAAAATTCATATTCCAGACTCCCGCCTCCCATGAAACGAATTAAAGTTGGTGATTTAAACCAGTACCCGCCTATTTCATAAAAAGTTATCCCGTTACGGTTTTCAACAGGAACTTTTATAACACTTTCTATTTTCAGTGTCCGCATGTTGAAAAAGGACAGCTCCGATTTGTATTCAAACAGAATTCCCATCGATTCAGGATGCCAGACAGGTCTACTATAGAAGATAGCATGAATATCCGTAAACGAGACATCATCCAGCCTGTACCCGAATCCGTATGATGTCACAACATACAAATACGCCTTTTCGCCGTCAAAAGCGATACATGCCGCTGATTTTTTATCCGGAGATAATTCAAACTCAGGAGCGATGAATAACGGACCTGAATACTCCTCAATAAGATCCATCAGAAAAATACTTCTATTTTCGATATCGAGATATCCCTTTTTATTCATAAGCGTCAGCCTGCCGTGAGATATCAGATTCATAAAATCAATGAAATAATCATCGTTCCTGATACTGTCCAGATCAGCATCAGTTGTGAATTTATTAAGATACTTTCCATCAAGAAAAGCCGCATATTGCAGATGGTAAATCAGCTCCCTGGGATTAATTTTCACACCTTCACCTTTCGCGAGAGAAAGCATGCAGGCAAGATTGTAATGAGCAAACTTATATGATTCATCAAGCTGTACCGCCCTCCGGAAAACATCGGCGGCATCCGAATACTTTCCAAGTTTATACAGTCTGTAACCGAAAGCATTGACTTCCTTTACCGAATTTACATCCAGAGACGGTACTTTATTTGCAGAAGCAAGCCGGAACACCTGCTGTGAGCCGATCCTGTAATCGAAACTGCCGCTAAGGTTGAATAATATGTTATCTGATCTGTAAACAGAAAAATTATTATCAGCATATACATTGGCAAATATTATAATGCAGAATAGAGTTATCAGTAAATTTTTTATGGAATTCTCCCTTCAGTCACAGTCTTAAAAAGATATGATATCTAAAATTACTTCCCGAACGATTTTATCAGCAAAATTTTATCATGCCTATTAAGTTTTAAATCATATTCATCCGGCCGGAAACATGATGCTGAATACGCTTCCTTTACCTTCTTCGCTTACAACCCTTATATCTCCTTCATTTTTTTCCATGAAGTCCTTACAAAGAATCAGCCCCAAACCTGTACCTTCCTCTTCATCTGTTCCCTTTCTGTGTATTGAACTGTCAATTCCGAATAATTTGTTCATATATTGAAGAGGGATGCCTATTCCGTTGTCTGCAATATCAATAACTGCGAAATTTTTTTCATGTTTTGCTGATATTGTAATCAGTCCGTTAGTATCTGTGAATTTAACGGCATTGGTAATGATGTTCCTGATTACAACATCCGTCATGTTTCTGTCCGCCTTAACGGTTATGTCCTCATTAATTTCATTTTTAATTTCTATTTTTTTATTTACCGCGTCCTGACTGACAAGTGAAATGTTATTAATAATAATCTGATTGATAGAAAATAATTCCATTTTTATTTCAAGTTTATCCATCTGATTTCTTGACCACAGAAGAAGATTGTTAAGCAGATTAAGCAGTTTCTCGCTTGAAAGAAAAAGCTGATCAACATAGAATTTTTTTTCATTTTCAGGGAACCTTTCCCAGTCACGGCTGACAACATTAAGAAGACCGTTTAGTCCGTTGACTGGATTTTTCAGATCATGTGAAATTATTGCAAAAAATTTATTTTTGGTTTTATTTGAAATTTCAAGATCCATGTTTAATTCTGAAATTTCCTGAATGCGGCGGTTAAGTTCCGAAAATACAAGACTGAAAGGCGCCTCAAGACTCATTTCAATTACCGATTTATAAATGAAGTAAAACGAGATTATTTTAAATATATGTCCAAAAAAATTAATTATTCCGAAATTATCGGAATATAGAGTAAATGAAAATTCGCTTACAATTGTAAAAATGAATGAGGCTGTCATGAAATAAAAGATCTTCGGCTCAATATATGATTTTTTTCCGGATAGGACAATAATGCATAAAACAAGAACAGCAACGATTATATATTCACTTATGATTTTAAATTCAGTCTGACCCTGCCCGGCGACAAAGCAGACAGGTAATATTCTGAAATACAGCACGGAAAGAAGAACCGCACAGGTAACCAGCATGTATGAATAAAAAATGACAGCGTAATGCAGCCTTAATTTTCTGTTAAAAAAAATGACAAACAGCAGTAATGAACCGCTTTCCAGAAACCGTGCACCTATCCATAACTGGTTTGCATAAAATATTCTGGAATCAAATAAGTTCATTCCGCTGTATGAAAGTGTATGGAAAAAATCTATTATTCCGACAGACAGATAGGCTATTCCGAGTAAAACAAAATATTTATTGCCTGATTTTTTTCTTGTGACCCATGCAATGATAAAAATACAGCATGAAACGATTATTCCGAACATTTCACTTATGCTGTGAAACAATAAAAAATTTATCCTGCTGGTATAATACAGCAACGGCAGCATAACCAGGATTAAAATATAACCGATTAAGTTTATTTTTGAAAATTTCATTTCAATTCCGCCTGAAAATAAATTAATTCTGTTTAAATTATATCCAGAAAGCTGATTCACAATTATTTTTCAATAAACCGGCATAAACGCGAAACTGCTGAAATCAATACTGCCGGCATGCTACAATTTAAAAAATCCAAGACCAAGTCTGAGTTTTTCAGCCATATCTGAAAGATTTTTGGAGTTTGCGGCCATTTCTTCGGAACCGGATGCATTTGCCTGAGTCAGCTCATTTATGTTGGAAATGGCATTTACAATTTCACCCATTGCATTCTGCTGCTCTGTGGTTCCGTTTTTAATTTCATCCGATCGCCGCTGTACGTCGGCAGCATGCTGATTGACACTGTTATTCGTAACCAGCTGTTTTTCCATGAAATCAGCAAGCATATTCATCATCTGATTGATTTCGGAGACGCCGTGTATTATTGTATTGATGGATTCCATCGTCATCTGAGTATTTTTCATTCCGTTTTCAATTTCCAGAGTATTTGAATTAATCAGGGAGTCTATCTCCTTTATACTTGAAGCGGTCTGATCGGCCAGCTTCGAAATTTCACTTGCGACAACAGCAAAACCCTTGCCTGCCTCCCCTGCACGTGCAGCCTCAATGGCGGCGTTTAAGGACAGAAGATTTGTCTGATTGGAAATGTTATTGATTATCCCGACTATATTCGTCATCTCTTCGGAACTTGCAGTTATCGTGTTCATGCTTTTTTCCATTGCTTTTATCATCTCGCCTCCCGCCTCTGCACGGTTTGATGATTCTACTGCAATTGCCCTTGCATTCGAGAGATTACGGTTCATGTCTTCTATGCTTGATGACAGCGACTGCATCTGGTTAATAAGTTCCTTAAGTGATTCAGACTGCTGTATTGAAGAAACCGAAGTGTTTTCAACACCTGCAGATACTTCCTCTATTGTCGCCGTTATCTCCTCGGAAGATGCTGACTGGCTCTGTGCATTAGATGCAAATGAGAGTGATGTGCTTGAAAGTTCATCGGAAGATGAGGAAAGCTCGGCTGATACTTCCTGAAGTTTTCCTATTATTTCTTTTAAAGTACTGAGGAATTTAATCACACTCAGGGTCATCCGGCCTGTTTCATCATCAGATGACAGCTTAACAGCAAGGTCAAGATTTCCGGAGGATATTTCATACATGAGCCGTTCAAAAGAGCTTAATGGTTTTAATTTTCTTTTTACAAGATAATAAATGATAAATCCGATTATAAATACGATAAGCATCCCTGCCGTAAAAATTATAAGCTGCGTTTTAAGAATCTCATATTCAATTACGTTTACACCTATTGAATAACCGGTAATAAAACTGGATTTATCATCCTTGTACAGAATGGTATACATGATGGTACCGTTAAAATAACTTTTAACATATTTCTCTGATTCCGACCCTTTGAGAAATTTTCCAAAATCCTGAAGAAGTATATACTTCATTGTCATGTCAGGCATGGTATGGGAAAAAATGAAATAATTTCTGTCCATGACAAACTGGTAGTATTTATTGTCCAGGTCATCGCTTCTGAAAACAGAATGATCATCTCTGCTTAATATCATTTCAAAAGCGGTATTTGCTTTCAGGGTCATTGCTAGTACGGATACAACCTTACCGCCGTCAATTACCGGAATGGAAATCATTATTACATTTTCCTTTGTAAGCGGCGACAGCCCCACATTGCTTATATGTGATTTTGAATCAAGCGCCTCTTCATAATTCTTAAGATATTCGGCATGATTATAAATCAGTCCAATGGATTCCTTACGCGCGGCACTGAAAATTTTTGAAGATGCGGCGGCTGTTGAGCAGAAGATATTTTCATAAAGACTTCCGTCACCATATAAAACTTTCAGAATATTACTAACCATTTCGTAATTGCCGGTTCTTATCGCAGTCAGAAAATTATCACTTTTCAGAATAGACTCAGCATCCTGTATTCTTTCACTGTAAAACATGTTCAGTGATTTATTAAGGGATTCATTTGAAATATTCATCTGTTCAATGTAAAGTTTTCTTTGAGTGGAATTTTCAAGCATAAATGAAAATGTCAGAATAAAAGCCATTATTCCCGTTAGCAGTGCAATAACCAGCAGACTGATTTTTCCCGCAAGCCGTCCATTCAGGTTTTTCTCAATTTCATCCGGATGAATCCATCCGAAAATTCCGCTTTCAAGTATTCTGCTGATTCCGAAATCAGCAGATACATAAACCTGAATGGAGGAAAATAGGGCAGCAATGAATATAATTCCTCCGAGTGCGACAAAATCACTAACAGTCGGAATTATAAACAGTGACATCATGAAGACAATAAGAGGTGCAAGCGCAAACCATGCGGCAGCATTGGATATTGAAAAGAGAAAAGGAAGTTTGAAATATCTTTTAACTGCAAAATTCATCCCCTTATCCGATGTCTTTTCATCTGCCGATAAATAACGATACTGCCGTGAAATTAATTTTTTCATTACCATAAAAAGAATAATAGTTCCAGACAGATATGTCACGGCAAGAACTGAAGCAAACATAATACGGTAAATTCCCTCTGGACGGAAAAGCCGGTCCATTGCAATTCCGAGAATTAAAACATAAAGGGGGGACAGAATAAACGTCCGTATGATTACATAGCGCGGAAACAGCTTAAATAGATGCAAAGAATTATTATTTTCATCTTCTGATTTCATATATGCATTTTTCCGGTTATTGATGTATTTTTCAGGCTTCATTAGAAATATTTTACAATAGTCCCCTGATACTATATCATTAAACGGTTATTGTCAAATTTATTATCCCTGATTTTTATCCGGATGAATCAGGATGCCTGAAACATATGAAGAGTGAAAAATCAGATTTATTATTTAATTAATTCAGGTTCAATAGATACTTTTTTACCGTTCAGCCGGACAATTCTTCCGGGTGCTCCTACCACCGTTGAATTATCCGGAATAACACAGTTTATAATAACTGTTTCCGCACCTATTTTACAGTTACTGCCTATCACCCCGGGACCCAATACCGTTGCATTTGCTCCGATAAGCACATTGCTGCCGACCGTCGGATGCCTTTTTCCGGAATGATGTCCTGTTCCGCCGAGAGTGACATTATGAAAGAGAACACAGTTATCACCGATTATTACAGTTTCGCCGATAACCGTACCCATTCCATGATCAATAAAAAGACCTTTCCCAATGACAGCGCCCGGATGTATTTCTATTCCGGTAAAAAATCTTACAAGCTGGGATAAAAACCGCGAAATGAATCTTAATTTGAATTTATATAAAGGATGAATTAAATACTTGTGAATCACTACTGCATGAAAACCCGGATAAAGCACTGCTTCAAGTCCTCTTGCCGCAGGATCATTTCTATATATAGCTTTAATTTCATTTATCATGCGGTTTTCCTTTTATAAAAATATTTTTCATAGAAGATATCAATTGACTTTAAAATCAAGAGTAATTTTATAAAATATATGAAAGATAAAGATAATCAGTTCAGGAATTGCTTTTAATAAATTAAAAAAAAATGGATGAACCTTCAAATAGACAATATCCGCAGTACAATAGCTTGACTTTTTCATAATATTTTTTTACAATAATGCATACACGAAATGCAGCAAATAAGAATTATGTGTGGTTATTTTGATAAAACAGAGTGATAAAAACAATTATGTAAAATTTTTCAGTATCCAGAATATCAACATTATCAGGCTCATGTCATTTATAATTCTGAACGTTTTCGGTATTTATTTTATCCTCGGAATTGCCATTAAGGGTATACTCCCCGATAATTTAAAAAATTATTACACACTGGTTTATCTCATCAGTATAATAATGTCGCTTTTATATCTTGTTATAATCTGTATTCTTAAAAAAAAATGTTCGATAAGGGTTATCAGGTACTTTAATCTCACAGCCGTAAGCATCTACAGCTTCTGCCTGATATGCCTTTCAACTCTGGACAGCATTAATACAAATGAAATAATCCCGTTTATAATGGCACAGTTGATTCTGGCGATCATATACAGGGAAACTAATCTTATTCTTGTTAATCTTCTTTCCGGCAATGCGCTTCTTCTGATTTTTCTTCTGCATTCCTTTACAGGTACCAGTCTTGGAATACTCAGAATTATTGACATACTGGTATATTCTCTTATTTCAATCGTGCTTGCATTTTTAAACAACAAATCACATAAAAAAAACTATCACATATCAGTCAAGCTTGAGGAAAAAACAAAGGAGCTTGAAATTCTCTCCTATAGAGACAGTCTGACTGGAGTATTCAACCGGCGTTATCTGTACTTTATTCTCGAGAACGAAAAAAGCCGGTTTCTGCGCAACGCAAAGTCTTTTTCCATCATGATGGCTGATATTGATCATTTCAAAAAAATTAATGATTCCTTCGGACATCTTACAGGCGATTCCGTTCTTTTTGAATTTTCAGCCATAGTGACAGGTGTATGCAGGGATGAGGACATAATAACAAGATTCGGAGGTGAGGAATTTTTAATAATTCTTATCGGTGCAAGCAAAAAGACAGCCTGTTCGGCCGCTGAAAGACTCAGGAAGGAAATTGAAGATTATACTTTTAAAGGAGTCCCCTATCCGGTAACAGTCAGTATAGGAATTGCTGAATTTTCAGGAAATGAAAATATTGATGAACTGATAAAAAAAGCGGATGAAAAACTGTATCTTGCCAAAAGAAAAGGACGCAACAGAATTGAATCCTGATCTCAGAATGGTTTACCTTCTGCATAATTATCAGTCATGCATTTTAAAATAATTTTAATTCTCCATCATTAATTGACGAATTTCTTCGGGAATAATATTAATAAAATCATTTTTCTCCGGAAC
The DNA here is from genome assembly GCA_016928815.1 of Spirochaetota bacterium. GTDB lineage: Bacteria > Spirochaetota > UBA4802 > UBA4802 > JAFGJZ01 > JAFGJZ01. The sequence goes on along the minus strand of JAFGJZ010000192.1, from coordinate 28,682 downwards.
ATCAGTAATTCCTCCGGGGTCAGGATTAGCCGAAACAGCACAGACAAGAAGAAATTCTCCCGGCCTGTGTTTCCCCTTCAGTACAGGAACAAGACTTCTTGGAAACATTATATTTGCATTGGGACAGGATGGTATCAAATACCCCTTTCTGCTGCCGCCGATACCGGCAATACAGCTTGCTCCCAGACCAGTTATGGCAAAAGCCTGATTCTCCTGCAATGTATCTTCAAAATTTGGTACAGGATAGTAATCGTCATTAAATCCAAGTGGAAAGCCGCCTTCTGCAGAAAAAAGAGTTCTCTCTGATTTTATTTTGTGAATTCTGATATGCCACCTGCCTTCATTTATCGGCAGGAGCCATGTATCCACTTTTACATCATGAAAGGGTTTCCATTCAAATCTCAGACAATCCTTTTTTACTTCATGAATGATGCTTCCTTTCCGATAGCGGTAAAATCCTTCATCTTCATCCTCACCAAGAAGCAGCATGTTATCTGCAGCCATTTTATCAATACCGTATCCGTCTGTTACAACATTAAATCCGAAATATGCAGAGTAAGCAAACTTTGCATATTTCTCAGCCATATGCAGATGCTCGTTGTATATTCCCGGTATCCACTGACCGGCGCTAAGCACATGAAGATGTCCTGTATTTTCTCTGGTACAGAAGAACATGCCAGTAGATTGCTGAAGTGCATTTTCTGCTGCTGAAGGCCTCAATTCTGAAGCTTTCCAGAATGGATGATTCTCTTTCAAAGCAAGCGGAGCAAAAGATTTAAATGCCCACAAAGGAGAGTTTGCAGAATTATACCGTTCAGCCATATACTGGTTCGGATAACAGTATCCGACTGACAAAAGACCGGCACCATCAAACATGGACTGATTGAACCACCATCGCATATTTGATGCAAACAGACCCCTTGTACGGCTCCAGTCAATACCGTCATTAAATGCAAGAGGAATCGCTCCCCAGAACGAGCACTGTGCAAAGCGGTAGGTCAGACTTCTTCCAAACGGAAGTGCTCGGCCGTCACTGTCAAACCACCTGGAGAACTCATCATAATACTCAAGAGCACGCCGCTTATATTTTTCTGCATACCCAGGATAGAGGTCTTCACAATATGCCGAAAATACCATACCGTAAAAATGCATGGCCCAGGGAACATAGTAATCCCTCGCCCTCCTTTGATCAGGATAGCCGTCGTTATACCAGCCGTTTTCATCAAGATAAAAAGAGTCTGCAATTTTCAGAGATTCAGACAGAAGCTCAGGATGTACAGGAGTAATTCCCAGTTTGACAAGAGCTGCATTTACCAGTATTCTGAAAAATACCCAGTTGCAGTCGGGAATATTCCTATCATTAATATACTGCAGCCATCCGGAAAAATTCTGTTTCTGCTTATTGTCAAGAGGATCCCATATTTTTTCAGGCACCATCAGAAGTGCATAGGCAAATGCCCCCATTTCCACCATAACCTGATCATAGTTGTCAGGGATACCCCAGAACTCTTTATGATCAGGATCTGTACCGCAGCTTATTCCTTTTAGAATTATATCTGTCAGCTCATCCGCTTTTTTAACATTTTCTGTGCCCTTTAAAAAAGGAACAATCCCCCAAAGCAGTCTCGAAAAACCTTCAAGACCGGCTGCACGTTCCGAAAATATTGCAGCAGTAGTACCCGGATCAACTGAAGCTTTTCCGGGGCTCAGTTTACATAAATAGGGATTCAGCATTTCAAGAAATGCATCTTCCAGATCCTGCCTTGTGGATAGACTGTTTTCAGCAAGAATTTTATTTATCATGATTTCAGTCCTTTACTCCTGTCTATTTAAACATTTTAACCGCTGTCTCTGCGGGGGAAAAGGAAAAAATTCAACGGATTAGAGAAGCAGTAATCCCTGAAATGAAGAGACCTCTTCAGGATATGACCAGCTTGTAATATATTTTCCTTCACCGGAAAAACAGAGCAGCTGCCGGCCTTTTCCGCCGTTTGACGGTCCATGTCCCTGCCAGTTAGCCACAAGTATATTGCCATCCGGAGCCAGCTCGCAGCCGCCGTAAAAAAACGGAGAGACCTCCCCTGGAACATCATCTATTGTACCGAATTTCTGAATCACCTTCCCTTTCTTTGAGAACCTGATCATGCAGGCTCCGTACCCGGCGGAAATCACAGTTGTGTCATCAGCAAGGCGGAGTGATTTCCATACGTGCAAAAATTTCCGTGACCTGAATCGACATCTGATCCTGAGAGAACTGTCTGTTTCAAGTACAATCCTGTTCATACTGAGAAGATATGTATTTTTATCAGGCACACCCATCAGACGCACATATCGCCCTTTCCTTGAAACTTTTCTTATGACATTATCATTCTCATCAAGTGTTACAACACAGACACCCCTGCAGTTCTCAAGATCTGTACCGGTGATAAGTATTCTGCCTTCTTCGGTTCTGGTAACCGATGTGACTTCTTTCCAGCGGCTGCAGCTATGGATAATTTTTCCTGTAGAAATCTCTATGGTAAAATAACCGTTATCATACCCGGCAAGTACCAGATCATCACCGATTATCTGCATTGATCTTGCAATTGGATATTTTTCCAGTGAAGTTTTCCATTCAAGAGTATCAGATGCAGTACTTCCCTTAAAAAGATTCTGTCTGCCCTCATCTATTCCCAGAAATTTATAGTCCATATTTTAATACCACACTGAAAATCCTTTTCCTGAAAGCTTCATAACAGCTTCAACGAAATAAAAATCTCCATAAATTACAGGAATATTCCGTGTTGATTTCTGATGATAGTCTATTGTACCCTTTGTAAGAAGACCTTCTTCGGCTTCATTCCATGCCCCGTAATTTTCATACAGGGATTGCAGCATTTTTTTTGCCTTATTCTCATACATTCCTTTCTGATAATCGGAAACGCTCTCTGAAATGTCCAGCAGAGCCGATGCCGCGCAGGCTGTTGCCGTAACATCCTTAATCGCGTCTCCTTCAGCCGGAGCACGAAAGTCACTCGGAGCTACAAAATCATCCGGCAGGGCTGCCATAAAATAATGAGCTATCCTTTTGGCGGCATCCAGATAGACAGCATTTCCTGTATTCCTATACAGAATGACAAATCCGTAAATTGCCCAGGCCTGGCCCCTTGACCAGGAGGAACCGTTTTCATATCCCTGCCCTCCAAAAGATTCTATTTTCTCACCTGTATTAGGATCAAAATTAACGATATGGTCCACAGAACCGTCATTTCTAATAAAATTATTCATTACCTTTTCGGCATGAGCCTCGGCAATAAAGGCATAACGGGGATCTCCTGTTTCATTACTTGCCCAGTTGAGCAGAGGGAGATTCATCATACTGTCTATAATCGCCCAGCCTACCCTGTCTTCATTCCATGCACGGATAAAGTTTCCGCGAATATTAAACCGTGAACATAGATAGGCGGCTGCAATCAATCCCCTCCTCCGGGATTCTTTGTTTCCGGTAATACGGTAATTTGCTACAGATGTAGGAAGCCACATAAATCCTACATCATGGTGCAGTCCGTAAAATGAAGTTGTCAGCGCTTCATCAAGTTTCAATTCACACTGCTCTGCAATGCTTTTATAGAAATCATTTTTAGTGCCAACATACATCAGCCACATAAGCCCCGGCCAGAAACCGTTTGTCCACCAGTCAATAACTTCATTGTCGTATTTGCCGTTCACAGATTTATGCGGAAATGACGCTCCGATCCGTCTGCTTGTCTTTTCAATTTTTTTTTCTATATCATTCCAGGCATCTGTGATCCATGCACTGCCGTTTGTGTTTTCCATTTCAAATCTCCTTATTTATAATACCGAATTATATTTTACTACCACAGAAGAACCGACCCGGCCTTCTTCTCGCTCGTATTATTAAAAACCACCACATTGCCGAAACCAACGCACCCGTTTGCATTAAATGTATCTGTTGGCGAAGCATACTCCTGGTGAGCAATGACGACTGTATATTTCCTGCAGCCTTTCGTAACAGCCAGTGCCTCTATCTGAAAGTCCGGAAATACTGTTCCCTTGAAATTAGACTCTACAGGAATCTTTTCCGCCTCAAGCTTTTCGAAACCTTGCGATGAAGATGTGGAAATCACCATAAGTATTGAACAGGGACCGGAACCTTGAAGATCGCTTACAAGAACGCTGTTTTCTTCAAAGCTGTTATACTCCCGTGACATTTTTGAAGCTTCTGTACGTATTTCAATATCAGGAGTAAGATATATTAACTCGGTAATATTTCCTGCTCCTGTATAAATGATACTTTCATCAGTATTGAAAAATCCTGTATTATTAAAGTTGAAAAACTGTGTATACCTGTGTCTGCCTGACGTATAAAACTCGTCTGCAATGATATATATGTCCGGTTTAATATAGACTATTTTCCGGTTATGAAAAACGCCAATATCCATGTAACCCAAATGTCCGCCCTGCAGAAAGTCATACTCCTGACTGAAATAGTGTGACCGGTTAACCGGCTGGGAGAGCTTTGAACATTCCCACGAATCCTTACAGACGGTAAAAAAGGATCCGTCGACTATTACAGTATTATGAGCCGGCGGATCTTTGAAGAAATAGCGTTCAGGGCAGTCAACATATGTAAAACGTCCGGCATCAACCAGTATGTCTTCACCATTTGCAAACAAGTCAACATGCAGTTTGTCTGAATGGCCATGTCCAGCCCCCAGAGTACCGCAATGAAACCTCATATAATTACTTTCAGGTTCCCAGCCGCTGCGCAAATAATAATTACCGCTGTCACTGCATGCAAATGAAACTTGAGCAGGTTTTTCTGCTCCGATTTTATCATATTCGGTCTTTGCCCTGTAACCGAATTCACAGGATATTTCAAAATCAAACCTGTCATGGGCGCCCGATTTTAAAAAAGAATCAGAAAATACATATGCACCTTTGGTTAAAATATTGCGAAAATCCAAACGGTCACTGTCACCCTGCATGGGTCCATGATGATCAGGTTTTTGTGAAAAAAGAACAACCCGGCACATCTGCCTTGTCTTATTTAAAATATCCTCCGGCAATACGATTCCGTTTCTGATCCCGATAAAAATGACATCAAGAAAACAATGCAGGACCTCAACATGATACATGGGAGACTGTTCCCAGTGTACACCGTCTCTGTAGATCTGAATATTAATTTCTTCGGTCAAACGCTGAAGGGCAACCTTAACATAGTCCCGGGTTCTTTTTGTCTCCGGAAGCATAACACCGGCCATAAAAAGTCCGCGGTTCTGTATAACTCCCCAATTGCTCATAAGGCGGAAAGTATCATACTCCCGCATCAGATATTCAGCATGTTCAATAACTGAACCGAAAAAAACTTCAAGGAATGAATCCGGGACAGATTGACTTTTCTCAAAAAAACACAGACCCTTGAGCCAGTTTTCAAGCCTGAACCCGGCATCAATCGTTCTCCATGCCTTTGCATTGTCACTGTTATTAATACCGATTCTGCGGATCCAGTCAACAGCATGGGAAACAAAACATTCCGCATACTTCTCATCACCGGTCAGCACAAATGACTGTCCAAGACAGATGAAGTACTGATGGCGGTTAAATGCATAAATCCATTCCTCATCATCAGCAGGCTGATAAAGCCAGTCAATAGCGCCTTTAAATGTAACAGGTTCGGCACTGCGGCCAATATTACGCCGGGGATCAAATAAAAAAGAATTATTACATGCACTGTCCCCGATACTGACAGCATGTGCCGCCTGTTCCGGAAATTCTGATTTCAGATAATCAGCCATCCGGACAAGGTTGTCTGAAAAAAAGTTCATTTTTCTGTTAAAAAAACTTTTTACCATTCAGACACCTTGCACAAAAGGAGGGAGAAAAAATTATTATACCATTCAAATCCGTAACAGCTCCTAACTAAAAGAATTATTGCTTGAAATCCGGCCTTTTTGTTTCTATCCCTTCACACCGGTTGTTGCTATACCTTCAATGAAAAACCGCTGCAGAGCAAGGAAGAGAATTAATACAGGTATCAGCGAAACAAGTGATGCAGCCATAATCAGTGAATAATCTGCAGAATACTGCTGAATAAACATTCTAAGGCCCAGTTGTATTGTCTTGACCTTATCCGAAGTAAAGTAGATGAGCGGCCCCATAAAATCATTCCAGACAAATACAAAAGTAAAAATTGTCAGCGATGCAAGAGCCGGTTTGGAAAGCGGAAGCATTATTTTAAAATATATCTGATATTCATTTAATCCGTCAATTCTGGCTGCATCAAGCAGCTCATTGGGTATGCTAAGATAGAACTGCCGCATGAGAAATACGCCAAAAGGTGTAAATGCCTGCAGAAGAATCAGAGACAAATGAGTATCATTCAGCCCCAGATGACGCATCATGATATACTGGGGAACCATATAAACCTGCCATGGAATTGCAATTGTTCCAATATAGCAGAGAAAAAGAAAATTACGTCCCCTGAATTTCAGTTTTGCAAAAGCGTAAGCGGCAAAGCTGCTTGTCAGCAATTGCAGAAAAGTAATGATTACAGACAGCTTAATCGTATTAAAACTGAAAAGCAGAAAAGGAATTTTCTTCCAGATTTTCATATAATTTATCCACTGAAATGTTTCCGGTATCCAGGTAAAAGGATATCTGAATACATCTTTTTCCAGTTTAAATGAAGCGGATAACATCCATAGAAACGGAAGAATCATGATGAGCGACCCGGCAGAAAGTACCGCATATATCAGGGTCTTTTTAAAAACATTTTTCCAGCTGCTTGATATTCTATAATTCTTTATATCATTTAGATTCAACATTTTCATCATTAAAACTCCTATTCTCAAATTCGTCAGCTTCATCAAATTACACTCATGTCTGCCGGATTGGGTTTTCAGTTATATTCTAAAAATAGCTGACCCATTTTTTTTCCATTCTGAACTGTATGATTGTTATACAAAGCACAATAATGAACAGAACAAGTGAAATGGCACTTGAATATCCAAAATTAAAATTTTTAAATGCAACATTATAGGCATGTACAACAAGTACGTTAGTCGCTCTCCCCGGACCTCCTCCGGTCATTACAAATATCAGATCAAATATCTTGAAACAGGATATTGTCAGCATTATGCTCACAAAAAAGGTACTCGGAGTCAGCATTGGAAGTGTTATTCTGAAAAAGCACTGCAGGTTTCCGGCGCCGTCAACTTTAGCCGCCTCATATAATTCACGGGGAATTCCCTGAAGGCCTGCCAGATAAATTATCATATAATATCCCATGTTTTTCCAGATACTCACTATAATAACCGTTGGCATGGCCCAGTCTACGGAAGCCGACCATCTTGGCGGTTTTGCAATATGAAATACTTTTTGCAGAATTTCATTTACCGGACCCATGGTAGGATTGAGAATCATATTCCATACAACCGCAACTGCAACAAGTGAAGCAACATAGGGAAAAAAGTATACCGCTCGAATGGCATTTCTTCCTTTAATAGGCTGGTTTAAAAGAAGAGCAAGTCCCAATGAACAGATGATGGTAAGAGGAACGGTTCCTGCCGAATAATAAAATGTGTTCAACAGCGAAATTCTGAATGTTTCATCACTAATGAGCTCCCTGAAATTTTTCAGGCCGGCAAATGTTATTTCATTTGCACCGTCCCAATTCATCAAAGACAGAGCAAGAGCGAAAACAACAGGAATGAGAGTAAAAACCGCAAATCCGATAAAATTAGGCAGAAGAAACGAGTAAGCAACAAGTCTTTTATTATACAGTAATGAGGTGTTTCCTTTTTTATTCATAAATCGATACCCTTTCATTCTCCAGACAGATAACGCCAGCAAATTTAGCTGTGAGATACTGTTCTCTCAGATTTCCTCTGCCTATATAATCATTTTTTCAAACAATAAATAAAGATAAAGAAGAGTCTCAAAAAACACCTGCTGTGATATCCGGTTTTTTGAGACTCAATTCTTTATTTATCCATAAAGATACTGCTATTTTGAAAGCACTTCATTTACACGTTTTGTCATACTTGACAGGCCTTTATCCACAGTAACAGAGTCTGTCATGATGAGCTCATGCTCTTCATTCAATATCTGTTCTATCTGACTGACCTTCGGATGCATTGGCAGTTCAAGTCTCACAGTACTGGTTTCAAGCGCACCAGCACACTCTTTTGGAAAACCGTCGCGTGAACTCAGGACATTAATAACATCTTCATTGCGTATAGCAGGCAATGAACCGGCTCCAGCCAGCACTTTGGCTCCATCAGGACCGCAGAAAAATTTAATAAACTCCCAGGCCTCTTTTTTGTTTTTTGATTTTGCATTAATAGCCAGAGACGCAAGTGTTCCTGCTGTTGTTCCGGCTTTTACTCCATCAGGATGAGGAAATCTTGCAATACCCCATTTAACATCAGTCACCCCTTCCTTGACCTTACTCATTAATGTTCCGATAAACCATGTACCCATAGGAAGCATTGCAATCTGTTTATTATAGAACAAACCGGAATAATGTATGTTGCCGGCTTTCAGTGAAGCATAATCCATAATAATTCCGTCTTTCTGCATTCCGGTTACCATATTATAAACAGGAGCCATAAAAGAATAGTCCTTACTTATAGCCGTATTTTTACCATCCTGAAAAGTTCCAAGCTGAACAGTTGAACGCCAGGTATGATGATGTGATCCGTATACTTTGTCTGCTCCGGCACCTGAAGTAACTTTACGGGCAATCGCTTCATATTCTGACCATGTCATGTCATTTGAAGGATAATCCACACCTGCTTTATCGAAAGCCTCTTTGTTATAATAGAGTATCCAGAAGTCACTTCGGAAAGGCAATGCAAACAGTACATTGTCTACACGAAGTTCATCAGGTACACCGCTGTACGCAGAAAGATCATATTTGTCCTTCTTGATATATCCATCCAGACTATCCAGCTGTTTCTTTGTTACCATTGAAGCATATTCCGGAATATCCTTTACAGTTATTATATCAGAATCGTCACCGCCTGAAAGCATTACATTAACCTTCTCGATATAATCGGATGCAGGAATATTGATAATCTCAATTTCAACATCCGGGCGCAGTTTTTTGTACTCCTCCAGCAAAACAGGGACATAGGTTGCCTGATTGATGTCCCACAGTACCAGTTTCAGTTTTACACCGGTACCATCCGACCCATCCTTCTTTTTACAGGAAACCAGCATCAAAACAGATACCAAAAGCAGTAAGACCACACTTATTTTTCTCATAATATCAACTCTCCTTAAATATTTTTTCAAAGCAAAGCGAACCTTAGTAAAAATAAGTAAACTTTTAAGTAAAACATTTACCTATTTATTTACTATGTTTCAAACTATTATTAAAATTTCAAGAAAAATAATAAATCTTCACAACAAAATTGTATTTTTTATCATGAAATTATGCTTTAATATCAAAAAATTGCAGAGTTTTCCCAATAAAATAAACATTTTGACAATAAAGAAGTAAATACATAGTATATGTTTTTAATTATTTAGGTAAAATTTTTCTTTACAAGCTATACCTTCTCCTGAAAATTGTAAATATAAAACAATATCAGGTGATATTTTAAAAACTAACAGGTAACAGATGGCGACAATAAAAGACATAGCAGCGAAAGCAGCAGTATCTCCCGGAGTTGTATCACGTATTCTAAATTACGACGAAACTCTTTCAGTATCTCCGGAAACGAAACTGAAAGTCCTGCAGGCAGTAGAAGAACTGGAGTACATCCCCATCCGTGACCGCAGAAAGATTATTACAGACAGATCCAAGCCATGTATCGGCATCGCCGAATGGTATAATAACGATAAAATAATAGATGACCCCTATTATTTATATCTGAGAGATATGATTGAGAAAAAGGCGGCTGAAGAAGAAATTACAATTTTCCGTATTTCCAAAAATGAAACCGGTTACAAGAACACAGCCCCGTTTTCACTTGATGGAGTATTTGCCATTGAAACGGTAGCCCCGGAGGAAGTAAAACAGCTTTCAGAGCTTTCAAGTAATATTATATTTATCAATTCCTCACCGATGGAAAAGGAATATGATTCTGTTGTACTTAATTTTGAACTGGGGCTGAATGAAGCACTGGATCATCTGGTCAATCTGGGTCATACCAAAATCGGATTTATCGGCAAACCGGATATAATTTCCGGGAAAAAAAGAATTCAGGATCCACGCAAGCAGATTCTTTCAAAAGCGCTTCACGAGTACTGCCTGTATGACAGTGCATATTTTTTCGACACAGTATACTATAAAAACTGCGCTGAAGAAGGCTACAAAACCATCAAGCAGGCCATATCCGGTAAAAAACTGCCGACTGCAATCATGACACTGAACGACACAGTAGCAACAGGAGCATTACGGGCTCTATTGGAAGAAAATATCCGGGTACCGGAAGATGTAAGTCTGATCGGATTTAACAATCTTCCTGCAATAAAATATCTTATGCCGGCTCTGTCATCAGTTCATGTGCACTTTGACTACATCGCCGAGTGTGCATTAACTCTGTTTAACGAACGGTTTGCAAAAAACCGGACCTGGCCGAAAAAGGTTATGATTCCAACTAATTTTATTGCCAGAAACAGTACTGCAGCTGCAAAAAAACAGCATCAGCTTAAATAACATCTGTTTACCCGGAATAAATTTTATTATCATCAAACCAATATTTTTTATTTTAGAGAACAGATAATTTCCGGAAAAAATCAGAGCGGATTAAAAACTGCCCACACGGCCTTCAAATACAAGAACACCTAAAACAATCAGACCTGCTCCAAGCAGTCCGTAAAAAACTCTTGCACCGTTTCTGGTGAAAATTTTAACAAAAAGACGGGCTTTTCTGTGAGTCATATACCAGTCCCAGTCGAAAATGCCGGCTGACAATGAAAACAAACCGGTCAAAATGAAAATTACTCCGAAATAATTCATATGTTTCTCCTCTTAAAAATAATTACAGTTTTATTTACTGTATTTACAGTCTATTAAATTTATAAAATTGTATTATCTGTAAAGCAGTTTATTTTAATATTAGAAATTAAATAAATTAATAACTTAAATTATTATCTGTAACCGGCGGCGGATGGGATATAAGATTCCTTACCGCCTTCCTACCGGATTATATTCATATTTCGACAGGATTACGCCTCAGCTTTCTTCTCCGGATAAAAACATCAACGGTGTTTATCAAATAGACGGTTCACCGGTATATCCTGATAAATATGGAATATTCAAAGGGGATGTCATTCATTTTAAAAAACATATCGCAATTTTTGCCGAAGACAGAGGAGTCAAAGGAGTTCTTGATGCTGATGATCTTGTAATTAATTCAATCGGAATTAGTCCGCATTACTGTTCAATAAAAAAAACCGGCTATTATCATCTGCCGGTCAGCGTGTTCCGCTGGAAGGAAATATGAAAAGAATGTGCCCAAAAACCGGCACATTCAAGGTTATGATTTCTTAAAATATCATTTATTAAATCTGATTGAACTGACAAATTTATCAAGAATAGCTTTCTGTTCATCAGTAACATAACTGATAATTACATTCAGGGCAAATCCGTTTAACGTTGTGCAGTAATATGTCTGCTTGATATCAAGTCCGGCATATTTGATCAACGCATTCATCAAATAGAATTCCTTTCCTCCGATTGATCTTTTTTCGAAATCTTCATCAAGATGATCATACTTAATCTGGGACTGATTCATAAGTCTTCTTGCAGAAAAAAGATAATCCTTTCCCGTTTTTATTCCTGGATACAGCTTCAGATTTTCCGCCATTATCATGAAAGAGGCATTATACTCTACCGGGGTTCCGAGTTCATTCTGAAAAACGGTAAGCAGATAGGCTGTATTAACATCAGATGCTCTGATAACCGCTTTCATGTTTTCATCATCACCGGCAACAATATCCTTGCCTTTTTCAATCAGCATCTGTGTTGTTTCTTTGGACTGCACAAACCATTTCTCCGGTATTGAAGCAGTCAGACTGAAAAATGAATTTTTATAAATATTACTATCTATACTTCCGTAATCAAAACCAATGTCTTTCTTTTCTGCATCCGCTGTATTCATTTCCTGCGAAACAGCATTTGCTGATATAAAACCTGTCAGCAGAAGAAAAAAGATTATAAATTTTTTCATTAGATTCTCCATAATAAAAAATTAGCAATTTTAGTTCCGGCATATGATATAACGGAAATTTCCGGATAGTCAACTAATATTTAATTCCTTTTACGGCTTTCCTGAACAGAGCACAATTCAGGGAGGATTCAATACAGTGCAAATACCGCAAGCATGATGCTGAAATCGGCAAAAGCATGTGAAATAAAAACTGTAAGATTCTCATTTAAATCCTGTTTAAGATATCTCCAGATACGGGCTGCCGCGACCAGAACCGCGAAACATAGCAGAACAAATGAAGCATTTAGAAAAAATATCAGAACAGGAATATGGTAAGCGGCAAAAATGATATCTCCTACTGAGATATATCTGCCCCGGAAATCAGCCAGAAAACGCCAGTAAAGCTCCTCAATAAGAGGATGCACTGTGGAAAAATACAGCAGAAATATCCATTTATTGATACCGGACAATTTAAACTGTTCCATGATTACCGGCAGATTGATTCCCGGAAGTTTTATAAAGTTCCATAGAACAACTACTGAAAGACCCGACAGCAGACATACGGCAGATGCAAATATCAAAAGCCTGGGATTGTTAAATTTAAACAGGGTGTTAAAGGAGATTTCTCCGTGAAACAGGCAAACAGCAGCAGCAATTCCCGCATGATATATAAAAATTGCCGCAAATGCATTTTTAAAAACATACATCCCCGTAATTACACCTATGTACGGAGACAGCATGAACAGATGTTTGAGTTTAATCATTGTTTTCTCTTAAAAGATATTTTTTCTCTTTTCATAATACTTTCCGCATAAGTGAGCTTTTCCTGATGAGAGCGCTGAGAGAATATGAAAGCAGAACAGACAGTATACTTACCGTAAAAAATTTACCGTAAGCTCCGCATATATTTACTCTATCAAGCGCAAACTGTACTGTCAGAACGACAGGAAAATGAATAATGTATGCTGCATACGAATTCCGGGATGCAGCTTTCATAAACATAGATGATTTTTCTGCATGTTCCCTGAAAAGCACCGTTAAACCGAAACAGAGAAAAACAGCCATGAATGATTCATAAATACTCCAGCCCTCAAATACTATATTGATCACAGCCTTCGGCAAAAACCCGTTAAAATATACTACCAGCGCCATCATTACTCCGGCAGACAACAGCTGCATACCCGTTGAGGTTTTAATCTGCCGCAACCAGTCTTTTCTGTATGCAGTAACGCCTGTGATAAACAGCAGCAGATACTGCGGAAGGTGCGCCGGTTCAGACTGAATGAAACCAAGAATACCGGTCCACCTGTCAATGGGATAAAAAATTCTGATCAGAACCGATGTTATTGAAATCAGCAATCCAAGTCCGATAATGTGAAAGAAAGTAATTTTTGTCGGGACTACTTCTGTTTTCTTTTTTATAAAATATTTTTTTACAACGGCATAGATGATGAAATAAACAAGAAGATGTTCGACAAACCAGAGATGACCGAAATTCATTTCAGGAAAACCGATGGAATCGGCAAACCAGTCAGGCCGGCCGCCCGCTCCGAAATATATATGTATATAGTATGAAAGAAAATCCATGGGACGGTTACCGCTGTAATTGACGTAATAAAAATACATTTGAAAGGGTTGCAGCACAGTAAAAACAAACAGGAGAGGTATGCCGAAACGGATCAGCTTTTCCTTAAGAAATTCCGAAAATGATTTCCTGTCAAAGGACGAAGGCAGAAAGTAACCGGAAATCATAAAAAACAGTCCCATAAAAAAACCGGCATTGACTCCGAAAAAACTTCCAAGCCATGGAATGCTTTCATGCAGACTGCTGCGGTACTGCCAGAATCCGCCGGTCGGGCCGTATGCCTGGCCGACATGATGAACAATCACAAGCATGGTAAGAAATATTTTCAGATTATCAAGATAGAACAATCTTCCTGAAACATTACCTGCAGTGTTTTCATTTACTCCCGTTTTTTTCATCTTTAAATTCCTGTTAATCATTTTATCAGCCTGTCAGAAGTCCGGTTTGTACCTTTTTTATTTCTGAAAGATCATCAGGTTAGCCGGAGACCGTGACAGGGGATCAGTCCTCCGGATTAAAAAAATTATCCGGATTCCATTTTCATTTCTCAAATTTTTCTTTTACTTTATTAAAAAGATATTCCTGAAGTCTGCTTTTATAAGGATATGAAAACACTACCAGATAATTATCCTTTACATAAATAATTTCAGGATGATCCTTCTGCGGTTTCCCTTCTTCACCGTAAAACAGCCCTGTCAGAAATGCCGTTTTTTCAGAATCAAGCTTTTCCCTGAAAAAATAAAAAAATACGGTTCCTTCCTCATTTCCGGAACAGATTGTCTGTGTATATTTTTCATCCGCGTTCGAAAGCAGGGTTGTATATGTATCTGTATTGTTATAAAATATAACCTGCTGCATACTGTAAAAATGCTGTTTATATTCAAGATTGTAATCAGAAATATCATCCTTGGTAAGTTTAAATTTTTCAAAATGCGCGGTTTTTTTCATCTCAGCGGTATCTTTTACAAAACCGGTAATATCCATACTGTTGAAAATACTGATATCATCTTTATTGTTATAAAAAAAAGTAAAGTATCCAACTAGATAATTATACCGGGTAAAACCCTGGGCAATATATTTAAATTCACCTTTGGCAGGCGATTTATCTGTCAGAATGTAAAAGAAACCTCTCGTCTCGGATCCCTTTTTCAGATCGCTGATAACAAGCTCTTTTTCTTCCGCCATTGGAAGAAGATCTTTTCCTTTTTCAGCCAGATCCTGCTTAAGATTTTCAACTGTGAATCTTTTTGAATCAGCGGGATAAAGGGTAAGCATCAGCTTGAAGTTATTTTTGTTTTCATTAAATTCCACGGTAAAAACTCCGGGAGTCTCCTGCTGAATGGAGGATTTGGTATTTTTAATTTTACCTAGAACAACATCCAGATTGTCATAATAAACGGAATCTGCCGGCTGCTGTGAATTGGCCGACAGCGAGACAAAAAAAATGAAAGCAGTCATTATTTTTTTCATAAATTTCTCCATGTATTAATTTGCGCCATAAATCTGCATTCCGGATTCATAATTGCTAAAAGAAGGATGAATTGCAATATAATTTTATTTAAGGATATAATTATTAATAATATGATACTTATCCGGAAAACTGCCGGAAATTTGCCACTAGACTTTAAATAGGAATTTCCTCCGGCAAACACTTACACGCAATGACCCCATTAAAAGAAATAAGATCATATATTGCATGATTATATGTAACTGTTCCAAAATCATGTCTGACGGCGCAGATCAATGATAATTTATGCAAAATTTTTTGGCTTAACAAATTGCATGTTAATATATTTACTTTTTGTTTCTAAATAGTTCTTTAATTCTTCAGATATAAGAATATCAGACGGACGTCCATAAGGGCGAAATATATGCTGATTTAATGCTTTGCTTTCATTTATTACAATTTCATCAAATAGATAAGCATCATCACGTGGTGAATCCACAAATAGTTTTGAGGCATTCATATCAAATACATCAAGCATTCCGATGATATTACACACTTTATACTCTGTCCAGATTTTTCCTGATATGTTATCCAGTAAAGTACATTTATAGCTGTCAATATTTTCAATTCCGAATTCCAATATATCAGCAAGCAGGTCATCTCGAAATACAAGTGGAAACATAAAGAATTCAGGCATAACATCTTCTATGTATCGCAAATTAATTATAATAGGCTCCATAATCTCTTCCGATTTGATCTTTGAACCTTTGATAAATCTATTCTCTTTTAACCCATTCTTCTGTTGAGGCATATCCGTGTCACATAACTGATAATCCCCACCTGGCGAACGCATCAAAAAATAGTAAGGCATTATATTCTCCCGTATCATTTATGCAGATTTGTTATGCTTTCTTCCAATTTTCCATCTACGATCATTTACACAGTTAATTTGCTTCAATTATTTTAAGGTTTTCACGTATCTGGTCAACATCAAATTCAAAACTTAAAAGCGATTCCTTTTTCCCGCCCTTTAATTGTGATAATAAATCATCATATTCCTTTAATAAATTATGAGATCGATAAAGTAAATCGGTAAGATTATTTTTTGGTGTTTTTTTGGTTACTGCTCCGTAAATTTCATCACCGACTTTCAAAACATCTTTTTTAATACGAGTTATTAATTGACCCAACTCATCATTATTCATATACAGTCCTTCCTTTCTTTTTAAAGTTAAATTATTTTGCCAAAAAATTAGACTTTTAAATTCCAAGATAGAACAATTGAATCAAAATCCTTCCCCTCACCCCACAATATTCTTCTTGTTATGGAACAACGGATCTCCCAACCGCCACATATTCTTCCCTTCAAACTTAAAATCAAAAGAATACTTCATAAACTCGCATTCGGCTTTCATCCTGTTGCCTGCTACTCCCTGCACTGAGCTGATTGCATCACCGGTGCTCATGATTATTATATTTGGTTATAATCCTCACATTTTTGCAATAACAAAGAATAAAAATCATGGTTTTCCAATTTTTTTTTAACATTTTCATCGACAACTAATAAACTTGGACCATCTTTTAATCTAAAACATTTAAATCCTTGAGTTTTTTTTTCATCAATTACTACATGTGAATATCTACGGAAAGACTCATTAATAATTGCAGTTTTTTCCTTATCCAACGCATCAATGCAACCAATAAAATTAACAGCGAAGTAATTTGCATATTCCATTCCATTGTCTAATCGTTTAAGAATTACAGGGTATTTATCAAAATTATCAACACCTGCATTCTCAAATGCATCAATTAAACCTGAAGACATTACCGGAAGAGATGTATCAAAAAACGCAGGCAATTTTGTTCCATATTCTGTATCTAAATCCAATACCTGAAGTGGAATTTTTTCCTGGATTTTCATACCTGAAGTCCAGAAATATTTCCCAGTATCTGCAGTATGGCCGCTAATTTCCGCTGTATCAATATTCGAAAAAAGATCCTGTCTGCAAAAAAAATAGTTCATATGGCAGCTTCTGAAGTTACATAATAAACAATCTCATCAAAACCACAGGATTCTAAGTACCTTTTTAATTTTTCATGTATAAAAATTGGGCCAAGTTTTTCAGCTAAACGAAATAGCTTAAAATCATGAGTTTTATTTGGATCAATATGTAGTTCTTCAAATTCAACATTAACCAAAGGAATACCATCAGAAATTGTATAGGTAGATTTATCCATATCCGCAGCCTTCAATAATCCAAGAATATTTACCGCTTTGTAATTTGAATAAACTTTATTACTATCAGGATCATATATTTCTAAGTTGTATGTCTCAAAATTGTCAACACCAAACGAACGTAGTGATGAAATAAGTTTATCACTAAAGATAGGAAATTTAGCTGCATCCATAAAATTCAGAACGCGATCACTCATTTCAGGGTGGTTACGATTTAATCTGGAAAAATTTAACTTAAGAGGTTCAGGTACTGGTATAGTAAATGGTTGACCCCTTAACCAACGTATACCTTTTATTCTTGGTACACTTTCCATTTCTATATGGCGACAAGGCGTTTTGTAATAGTTAATATCTATTATGAAATATTCAGCAGATTTATTCAATTGTGAATTTTCTCCTTAATATAGTCACGACTAAATCTTGAAGTCCAAATGTTTTTTTAACATCCAGGAATTTCCTGCGGCAAATCCTTACCCGCGACAAATCTACTCAAAGAAATAAGATCTTATATTGCGTGATTAAATGCAACTATTTCATAATCATGTCTGATGGCGTAGGTCAATTAAAATTTAATAATTAATCTCATTCCTCTATTATTTTGTAATGCTTAATATATGTGTCCAGGTGCGATCACAATAAAGTCATCTGTAAGCGAAAATAGTGTCTCAAGAACAGATCGGTTATCCATAAACAATTCAACAAGCAGATCGGATTCAGTGCGGTCATCATGCTTCCTGATTTCCTTCAATGCCTTAAAGTCAAGTTCAGCAGAAGAAGGTGTATGTGAAGGGACAACAAATGAAAAATCTCCTGGATTGAATCGCAAATGTCTAATCACATCAGGCTTTTGATAATGATAACCATGTTCTTTATGACTTTCATCATTCATTTCATTCATAAATCTGTTCTCTTCATTACGCTCAGTTACCCATCTTTCAAGGGTTATCTCTTCATCAAATTGCATTTCCCATTCAGCTTCCTGTTTAAGTTCAGGCGATAGTGTTTGAGGGGTCAGATCTGTAGGCAGCCGTATTTCCTCCCTTAATCTATACTCTAATAACGTTTTGCTAAAAGATTCCTCTGTATTTGCTTTCAGATATCTTCCGTCAATGGCAAGGCAGTAAAGACGCTGACTTTTGAGATCTGTTGAAAGTTTGGTAAGACCACCCAGCCAGCAACGAAAACAATGAATAATCTCTTCATCAATCATAAGCTCTCTGGGTGATTTCAAATTTTCACTCATCGCACTTTTTATAAGAAGAGTAACCAGACTATCCCTAAATCCATCAGTAGATATAGATACACTGCTACCATCATTTCGTTGTGCTTTTGGATCAGCACCATGGATAAGAAGTGCATAAGTTACTTTAGGGTTATTGTTGCCGACAGCCCTCATTAAAGCAGTTTCTCCCTCTTTTCCACGCACATCTGGTGCAACCCCTGCTTCAAGAAGGACTATAACTTGCTTAAGGGTATTCTCTTCTGATGCTGCACGAATAAGTGCATATGCCTGCGCTTTTTCATCCAAAACGTTGACAAGCTTTTTCAATAGGGGAATGCGATTGTTATCATTGGCAGTTAGTTGTGCTGCAAATTCAAGAGGACTCCATCCGCAGTTATGCTCATCTATAACAGTATCTGGTAATGTTTCAGATAAAGAAAGAAAAAGATCCAAATCATCCTCATTTCCTGAACAAAGTATAGATACTAATTCTTTATCTTGTTTCATGATAATATCTCCGTTTACTCATCATTTTATTACAGATTACATGAATCATTTTCTAACATCCAGGAATTTCCTCCGGCAAATCCTTACCCGCGACAAACCCACTCAAAGAAATAAGATCACATATTGTGTGATTAAATGCAACTATTTCATAATCATGTCTGATGGCGCAGGTCAATTAAAATTTGCGCGCGGCGGAAATTTTTATAAACACTAAATTGACATATAGAATATCCGAATCGTTACCGGCTCAAAAACTTTTACATGCAAAAAACCGTTTTTAAGGAGGCCCACCCGCAAGTCCGCGCGAGACAAAACAGCCCTCTTCCGTTTCATGTGTTTAGAGAAGCTTTCTTATGTTTAACCGGGAGATAAGAAATCAAACAAGCCATGAATTCATAATTATTCATTATTGTTTTGAAGCTTTTTTCGTGTGAAACTGCATCCGCCAGATTTTATGCCTGGAGGTTACGTTTTTTTCTAAATGATCCGGCATGAAAATAACGGTCAATGTGCATCTTTTGAATTCTCATAAACAATCGAAAGCACTTCATTGATTATTTCCGGTGTGTCCGGAAATGACCACATTCCGCAGTCAGGATGCCACTTTGAACCTGCAATATTCTGAAGTCTGTGAGTCAGACCTTCATTATCCTGAACCTGCAGTACGAAATTATGATTATCAAATGCATTAAAATTTATATTCATAATTATATGATTCCTCTGAATTAAAGCAATGTCAAGTATAATTTCATATTATAAATTAATTTTCATAAACCTTTTCTGAATACTCAATTTCTATTTATGCATATATGCCTGATAATTCGTATATTATATAACCCGGCATTGCAATGAAGCAGTAATCCAGGCTACCGTAACTGTTATTTTATATTGACAGACGGTAAAAACAGTGACATAATAAAGAAAAACTGCAGTAGACGGAGAATGAAATGACGCTTTTAAATTTACTTTTAACAAGTCTGGCAATTAACGGAATTTTCTTTATCATTGCATTACTTCTGCATACGGATATATTTACGGACATTACATACAGTCTTACTTTCATTATTCTTACTGTAATTATGTTTTTAACTGCGGAAAACATTAACTTCATTAAAATAATGACCGCAGCTGCCGTTATCATATGGGGATTACGCCTCGGAAGTTATCTTTTCTACCGTATTCTGCACATCAAAGTGGATCACAGATTCGATGACAAGCGTGACAGTTTTGTAAAATTCGGTTTGTTCTGGCTGCTGCAGGCTGTTACAATCTGGGTTGTACTTCTGCCTGTTTACGGTATTATAA
The DNA here is from genome assembly GCA_016928815.1 of Spirochaetota bacterium. GTDB lineage: Bacteria > Spirochaetota > UBA4802 > UBA4802 > JAFGJZ01 > JAFGJZ01. The sequence goes on along the minus strand of JAFGJZ010000192.1, from coordinate 8,216 downwards.
CATCCGAATTATCACTTAACTCTCAATATTTGCTAATTCCGGGAGTAATTCTATTTACAGCGGGTCTGATAATTGAAACTGTAGCAGATATTCAGAAATATAGATTCAAAATGAATCCGGGGAACAAAGGATTTATTTCTTCAGGATTATGGAAATACTCCAGGCATCCGAATTATTTCGGAGAAATCATATTCTGGTGGGGAATTGCACTTCCAGGAATTTTCATCTTTTCAGGTTTTCAGCTGCTTTATTTTACAGGTCCATTATTTATTACACTTCTGATTATATTTGTAAGCGGCATACCTCTGCTGGAAAAATCTGCGGATAGCAAATGGGGAGACAATCCGGATTATATTTCCTATAAACAGAAAACGTCAATTCTCGTGCCCCTTCCGCCTAAAAAGAGTTAATATTCTGAAAATTTTTCTGATTATAAGCGCCGCATGGCTGCTGGGATCAATTCCCTCCGCTTTTATCATGACAAAAATCATGACCGGAAAGGATATACGTACCGCAGGCAGCGGTAATTCAGGAGCTACCAATGTTTACAGAATAACCGGATTAAAAGGAGCAATACCTGTTTTCCTTTTTGACTTTTTAAAAGGATTTATACCTGTCTGGATGATACTTCACTCGGAAACTGAATTCGGTATTTCCACTAACCTGCTTGCAGTCCTGTCGGGAACTGCAGCTTTTACGGGACATCTTTTTCCGGTTTTCACAGGTTTTCGCGGAGGAAAAGGCGCAGCAACAGGAGCGGGGATCTTCACAGCTATATTCCCACCGCTCTTTCCGGCATGCGCTGTCGTATTCATAACTGTGCTTTCCATATCACGGAAAGTGTCTGCGGCCACAATTTCTGCAGCCGTTTCACTTCCAGTGTGGTATATTGTTATCAGTAAAATTTCAGGCAACCGGATAGAAACCGTTTTTTTTGCTTTCATGCTTTTAATTCCGGCGGCCGTATTAATAAAGCATCACAAAAATATCAGAAATCTTATCAACAGGACTGAAAAAAAGATTTTTTAAACTACAATACTGGAGAACAACTTGAAGGATTATACAAAACTAAACGGAATCAGACTTTACAACAGCTTTTTATCAGGTTATGACAATCTGCTGAAGCAGAAAAATTACCTGAATGAAATAAATGTTTTCCCTGTTGCTGACGGAGATACTGGAAGTAATATGGTTTCAACATTTTACTCAACCATTCAGGCGGAAAAAATATCTGACTCACTGTCCCAGACACTAAATTCAATTGCAGATAAGGCTCTTTCCGGTGCAAGAGGAAATTCAGGAATTATCGTAGCTCAGTTTATAAACGGACTGGCTTACGAATGTTCGGAAAAAGATGTAATGACAACCTTTGAATTCGGTTCAGCATTGCGTAATGCAGCCAAATCAACATATAACTCGCTGGAAGATCCCAAAGAAGGAACTCTTCTGACAATTCTCAGAGTCTGGTCGGAAGAAATGTACATATTAGGTCAGGCAATCCACAATTTTAATGATCTTTTCATAAAAAGCATCACATCAGCACGGACTGCACTTAAAAAAACCAAAGAACAGCTTTCAGTACTGAAAAAAGCGGGTGTCATTGACGCAGGAGCTTCAGGTTTTGTTTCATTTCTGGAAGGAATAGCGGGAATGATCTCCACGGGAATAGTCCCAGCGCAAAAAACAGTCATCCAGGAATTGCATGACGAGGATGAAAAAACCCTTCATGATATTCCGGTAAGCGATAAGGAAATACTATTCCGTTACTGTACGGAAGCTCTCATGCTGAGGGAGTCATCAGATGAAATAACCCGGGAAAAATTAAATCCTTACGGTGATTCTCTCATAATAAGCCGGGGAAGGAACAAAACTAAAATTCACATACATACAAATAATCCGTCAGCGGTTTTTTTGATTCTGAAGGATTACGGCGCAATCATTGAACAGAAAGTAGACGACATGCTTCTTCAGTATAATGCCGTACACAATCCTTTATCTGAAACGGCAATCGTTACAGATTCGATTGCAGACATTCCACGGGAACTGATTGACCGTTATCAGATTCATGTAATTCCTCAGAAAATCATCTGGGGGAAAAACGAATATCTTGACCGGATTACAATTACAGGAGAAACCTTTTATCCGTATCTGAACAGTCATCAGGAATATCCGACAAGCTCGGCTCCTGATCCTCTCAGAGTTGAACAGACTTTTGAATGGCTCGCATCTCATTACAGATCAATAATTGCAATACCGGTTGCTAAAGTACAGAGCGGTACATGGCAGGTTATGAAAAACAGCATCAGCAGATTACGGGAAAAAGGGTACCCGGCGACAGTTATAGACAGCAGGCTTAATTCAGCTGCAGAAGGTCTTGCAGTAATTTCAGCCGCTGAGCATGCGACTGCCGGCATGGCTTATGATGAAATTCTCCGGAATTTAGAGAGTACTCTCGAAAAAGCGCGTATATATGTAAGTGTGGCGACATTTAAATACATGGTCCGTGGAGGACGTGTCAGTGCGTTAAAAGGTTTCATAGCAAATGTAATAAATCTCAAACCGGTTATAACACTTAATGCAGAAGGCAGGGGAACCGCTCACAGTACGTCATTTTCCAGGACAGCCAGCCTGAAAAAAATTCTGAAAAATGCAGCCAAAAACAGGGATTCAATAAGCCGTTATGCAGTTGTACATGCAGGCGTACCTGCTCAGGCTGAGATATTCGCGGAAAAACTGACGGAAGCAACAGGTAAAAAACCTGAATACATAATGGAGATTTCACCTGTTGTCGGAATTCATGCGGGGATTGGCGCACTTGCAGTTGCATGGATCTGATTCCGGAAAACAGCAAAATCCAGTCAGAACCGCCCTGATCCCTGCAGGAAATTATTTCTGATTAACTTTTTTTTCTGCTGCCTGAACCGTCTGCTCTATTAAGGTAGCAATTGTCATCGGACCGACACCTCCCGGCACAGGAGTATATGCGGATGCTTTACCGAAAGCATTTTTATCCACATCTCCGATTTTTCCGGGATGATATCCTGCATCAATGATTACGGAACCTTCAGTAATCCATTCGGCACGGATAAACTCAGGTTTTCCTATCGCGGCAACAACAACATCCGATTCACTTACGATTTCAGATAAATTCCGGGTCTTTGAATGACAGATTGTAACAGTGGCGTTTTTATTGAGCAGCATCATGGCCATCGGCTTGCCGAGAATCGGACTTCTTCCGATTACAACCGCCCTTTTCCCTGTTACATCAATTTTATAATAATCCAACAGACGTATTATTCCCCCGGGTGTCGCCGAACAGTAAGCTGACTGATTCAGAGCCATTCGCCCGAAACCGGTTGCTGTCACACCATCCACATCTTTTTCTATATCAATTGCGTTAAAACACCGGCTTTCATCTATCTGATGAGGAACCGGATGCTGAAGAAGAATACCGGTTACATCAGCATCAGAGTTTAATTCATTTATCACTTTTAAAAGTTCATCAGTAGAAGTCTCCTGGGGAAGCCTGATTTTCCTTGAACCGATTCCGACCCGTCCGCATGCATTGGCTTTCATGTTTACATATATTTCCGAAGAAGGATCGTCTCCGACAAGTATCGTTGCGAGAACCGGCTCAAAACCATGTTCCTTTTTTAAAACCGAAACCCTTTCTTTTAGGTTTGTTTCAATTACTCCGGCAAGATGTTTTCCATCCAGAATTATTTTTTCCATTAATGCCCCCTGACTGCAGTTTTCAGATCGAAATTTACTTATGTTAAGAATATTACGGCAATTTCATGAGATGTCTGTCAATAATTTTTATGTTATATGTCAAAAGAACCGTGAGAAGCATAAAATTCCCTTAAAATTTTTCCAAAATACTTGACGATTCAGACTCTTTTCAGTAATTTGAGTGAACAGTCAGTTTTTTTAACTATTCATTCAGTTTTTTTGACTGTCCGGTTAAAAAGGAAACGGCAAAATGAAAATATCAGAAGAAACAAAAATTGTAATTTTAAAAGCAGCCATTGAAGAAATTTCCGAAGTCGGTATTTCCAATGTAAGAACCCATAACATTGCAAAAAGAGCGGGTGTTGCCGCAGGACTTCTGCATTACCATTTTAAAACAAAAGAAAATCTGATATTGGAAATAGCGGCTTTATTTTCAGGCTCAGAACTAATTGATGATCTCATCATAACACCACTTGGCCGGAACTGCAGTGCGGTTGAAAAAATGCAGACTGTCATTTACGCCCTGCTGGAGCTACCTTTCAGTAAAAACATGGGAAACTGTTTTGAATTTTACCATCAGATGTTCGGTGAAGGAAATGATTTTATAAGAAAGTTTCTCGAACATTACCCGTATTTTGCCGAAAACTACATTTTATACATAATAAATGAAGGAATTGAAGAAAAGGTTTTCGACATCATACATCCTGAATACTTTTCATTTACAATTTATCCGACAATCATAAATAATTTTTCAATTCATAAAATAATCCATAAAACAGACATGGAAAATTCAATTTTTCCCGATCCTTATCCTGAAACTTTTAAAAAGTATGTAACTGATTCCTCAATGAAAATTTTAATGGCTCCGGAAAAATTAAGCAGACTTAAGCCTCTGTCTGAAGATTTAAAAAATATAGTGGATATGTACATTGAGTCTATCGGCAGAAAAACTCTGATGATTTCACCGACCATGATGCTTAAAGTATTATCAAAAATTTTCAATGATAATATTGAAAATTCAGCCGACGGCATAACAAAAAAGAATGCATCCGCTAACGGGAAATAAGAAAACAGTTCCGGCTTCAAACCGGGCTATAAAATAAATTAAACAATAACAGAACAGGAAAAAATATGAAAAAAGCAATTGAATTTTTAATTAAACAGAAGGTATTCGTCAATATGACTATCGGGCTGGTAATTCTGCTGGGGCTGATAACAATCTCGGGAATGAAACGTGAAGGATTTCCGCAGGTAAGTTTTGACATGGTGTCGATACAGACGATATATCCCGGTGCATCTCCGGAAGATGTAGAAAAACTGGTTACAATACCAGTTGAAAAGAAACTCAGGGAAGTGGACGGAATTGACAAGGTCCGTTCCTACAACATAGAAAATGTTTCCGTTGTTGTAATATACCTTGATATGAGAGCCCTTAACAAGGAGGAAATTGTTCAGGATATTAAAGATTCAGTTGAAAGCGTCAGCGGCCTTCCGGACAACGTCCAGAAGCCGGTAGTCAAGGAAATAACTCTTGATAAAACACAGGTTCTGAATGTTGCGGTTTATGGAAAAAATGATGATGTCACATATAAGGAAATAAGAAGTACCGCTGAAATGCTGGAGGATTACATCTATGAACTGGGCAGTGTAGCGGAGGTGGAGGATTTCGGACTCCTTGACAGGGAATATCTTGTTGAAATTGACGCTGAAAAACTTATCCGAAACCGTATTGGCATAAATGCAGTTATTAACTCAATACAGAAAAGGAATATAGATCTTCCCGGAGGGGAGCTCAGAATAAACGGAGAGGAATTTCTTCTGAAAACAAAGGATCAGTACCGTGATCTGAAAGACATAGAAAATACAGTAATAAACGCCAATGATCTGGGCTACACCACAAAATTGAAGGATCTTACGAAATTTAACGTCAAGGATACTTTTGTTGAGCCTTCCAATTATGAAAGAGTCAATAAAAATAACGCCATTATTCTCACGGTAAAGAAAAAAGCCAGTGCGGATGAAATTAGAACTGCCGGTGAAATCTATGAAAAACTTAAAACTTTTCCGTATGATAAAAGCAGAATTGAAATCTATCCTTTCGATGACCAGAGTATATCGACTAGCGATCAGATTAAATCCGTTATTACAAATGCAATAACAGGTTTTATTCTTCTTGCGGCAATACTATATTTTCTGCTCGGAGGCAGGATGGCGACTGTAGTAATGATAGGATTTCCAATTTCATTCATGCTTGGATTTCTCGGAATGAAAATGTTCGGAATAACAATAAATGTAATCAGCCTTTTCGGAATGATAATGGTTCTCGGGATGATCGTTGATTTCGGAATTGTAGTTACTGAAAATACTCACCGTTATCTGGAACTCGGATATAAAAAAAAGGACGCAATAATGGAAGGTGTTTCGGAAGTTATGCTTCCCCTGATAATCACATTTCTATGCCTTACTGCCGCATTCATGCCGTTAGCTGTACTTACCGGTTTAGTCGGAAAATTCGTAAAAGCGATTCCTATTGTCATAATCACATGTCTTGGAGCATCACTGATTACTGCACTTTTCATTATGCCGACACATCTCGGAATGATTGCTAAAGAAACAGTAAAGAAAAAAACAAAAAAGGAAATCAGTAAGGCTGAACAGAGTTATGAAAAAGGATTTTTCGGAAAAATCCAGATGGGCTATAAAAAACTTCTTCAGATTTCAATCAGACTGCGTTACCTCACATTAGCAATTCTGATTGTAATGCTTATCGGAAGCCTGCTGCTTGTTAAATTCAAAATAGTACCTTTTCAGTTTATTCCTGGCGGAGGAAGCCAGAACCTGACGATTAAAACATATCTTCCACAGGGAACTACGCTAGATGTAAACCTTAAAGAGGTAAAAAAGCTCGAACAAATTATTTTCAATTCGATAAGGGAAAATGAATTAGAAGCATTGAGGGTCAGAGTCGGAAATGAAGATTTCGGAATAATAGATCCTCAACCGGGACAGGGTAATCATAAGTCAACATACCAGATATCACTTGTTCCTGAAAAAGAACGCAGTCGAATTGCCGATAAAATAGTAGCCGAACTCCGTCACAACATAGAGGAAGCTCAGAAATCAGGCCTTCTGAATAATAAAATGATTATAAAAACTGAAATTCAGGAAAATGGACCGCCTGTTGGTAAACCGGTTAACATTGAAATCCGCGGTGAAGATTTTAATGTAATGCAGAAAATCGCACTGGAATATATCAACTATTTAAAAGAAGTTAAAGGGGTATATGACGCCAAAACCGATACAGAACCCGGTAAAATAGAATACAGATATTCCATCGACGAGGAAATAGCTGTCAGAACCGGCGTGTCATCCACGGATGCTGCATACACATTAAATACCTCATATAAAGGCGCGGTTGCAGCCAAAGTGCAACAGGGCAAGGATGAAATCGGCATCAGGGTGAGATTTTCGGAAAAAGACAGAAAGGATCTGAGAAGTATTGACAAGGTAATGGTAATGAACAGCCGGGGAGCACTAATACCGCTGAATAGAATTACTTCAGTGGAAAAAGATCAGGGTACCGCTTTCATAAACAGACTTAATTACAAACGGCTTATTCAAGTACAGGCAGAAGTAGATACAAAAGTCATAACTTCCAGAGACGTAAACATGATGCTTCAGGAAAAATTCAGTGACATTGAAAACCGTTATCCAGGCTATTCAATTGCCTATGGCGGAGAACAGGAGGAAACGAATAAATCCATGGCAGACCTCGGCATACTTTTCATAATCGCAATAATAGTTATTTTCGTCATACTTGCGGTTTATTTCGAATCCCTCATGCTGCCGATAGTCATAATGAGTGCGATTCCGTTCTCTCTCGTCGGCATAATTCTTGCCGTTTTTGCACATGGGAAACCTCTTTCCTTTATGAGCACACTTGCATTCTTTTCACTATCAGGTGTGATCGTAAGCAATACGCTTGTGCTTGTTCAGTTTATACGCAATCTTATTGCAAAAGGAATGCCTTTCAAGGAGGCGCTTGTGGAAGGTGGTGTTCTGCGTCTGCGCCCTGTAATTCTTACATCAGGTACCACAGTACTGGGACTTTTCCCGACAATATACGGTTTAGGCGGAACAAATTATTTTGTTGCACCACTTGCACTTGCATTCGGTTATGGCCTCATTTTTGCAACATTTATAACTTTAATATTAATTCCGACATTCTACCATATTTCAGAAGATACAAAATCAATAACCATCCGCTTTCTGAAATTCACAGCGGCCCGGTTTATATACCGGTTAACGCCAAAACGCTGACGATCTGATAGGAGGCTGATAATTAATTTATCAAATGTTCACTCACATACAATATTTCAGCCTTCATAACAGGTTTACTGTATCCGTCAAATTAACCCCATCTTTTCAAGAAGTCAAACATGATTTAAACTGCCTGTAAATTAAGGAGGCAGTTTATGAACAAC
>JAFGJZ010000016.1 GCA_016928815.1 Spirochaetota bacterium | reverse complement strand
TTTTTTTTGTATTATCCTACGTTTCTGATTAAACCAACCCCCGGTTATTCCTCTGACACCATTCAGGCAGCAAACTTAGGTTCTCCTCTGACACTTTATCAGCAAAAACCCACCACTTCGTCTGACACCCAATTCTACAAATCATCCTCTGACACATTCGCGCTAAATTATATCCTTAATTTAATAAATAAATTATTTCATAATATTATTTTTTCCGGTCATTGACTTTCCTTTTAATGAACTTTGCCAGAAAGGTTACCATAATGATAAATACTGCATACGGAAGAAGAAAAAATACAACAGGAGTTATGGTCTGTAAACTTAATTTTAAAGCCTCCCCGGCATAAAACAGACCGAGAACAAAAGAACCGCCAAACCCGAATGTTCTTTTAACATTAAGATAAATTTCCGAATAAGCAATGCCGTTTGCTACATTACCTTCAGCAGCATCATGACGGTTTTGTTCCCTTGCGCTTAAGGACATTGAAGAAACTCTGTACTCTTTTCTCAACCACTCAACAAGTCCGAGAAACTGTGATGATGGGACTTCAATTGTCAGTGAACCGCTGTTATATCCTGCTCCGTGTTCCGACCAGTTTTCCGAAACAACGGCAGCATCAAATGAATCAAGATTCAAATAAACATTTTTTCTTACTGCATCAGGATCATTCGACTTGATTGTCATATATGCATGTTTTATGGTGTCATTTCTATCCATGAGGGACTGATCGCCTGCATTATCACCACCCCGTTTACTGCATGAAACCAGCAAAATTGTTATTGAAAACATTAAAAATATTCTTGCAATAATTTTCATCAGCTCATTCCCCCTGTCTTTATATTATTTGTTCAAATTAAATTAATTTCTTTCATTACTAAAAACCTTATAACTCCAGTATAAAAGATTAAGCAGTGTTCCAAACAGAAATGTAAACACCCATGCCGTAGGATGCTGAAACGGATTCACAATCCTGACTATAACATCTTTTAGTACATTATCAAGATTTGTTAAAAGGTCCCAGCTGTTCCATCTTAAAAACCTTCCAAGATAAATACCGAAACAGGAAATGTAAATCAGTACGATTGAAAAAAGCCAGGCAAACCTTATTTTTAAAACAACCGCCGTCATCTCTTCTATCATTTTCAAACTGACAAATCCGTATAACATTCCGGCAAAACCGTAACTTAAAAGTAAAATCAGATCATACCATACAGGTGCAGAATGCTCTTTCCCGAGATGAATTATATCAGTAAGTATATATGGAGCATTAGGAAAAAACGCCAGCCACGTGATTACCAGAATAAAAAACAGCGTTCTGCTGAAGATCTGTTTTACATATAATAATGAAGCTATAAACCATGGAAGAAATGCCAGAAACAGATTCCAGAACATAAATAGAAAAAAAGATTTCCCTGTAAAAATTACCCGCAGAATAGACAGGAAAATTGCATAAAGTGAAATAACAGCAAGAAGTACCGTACTTTTAATTCTTACAATATTTTTAACATAATCTAACACAGATCCTCCAGGTTCACGAAAAAGATTTTCACGGACAAAATATTTATGAAAATTTATTCATTATTCCGATGTTTTTCAAGTAAAAAAACGGCATATACTTTCTGCTTTACCAGATTTTCAAGGAGGTAAACATTTTCCTCGTCAAAACATATTCCTGAAATCGTTACAGCTCCCGAAAAATTACCTTTATCATAAATTATAAAATTACCCAACAGACTGCCGTTTATACTGAGAGTGTATATTTTCGCATTTATATCCGGAAGTTCTGAAATTTCTGCTAATTCAATTTTCTTTTTTTTAAACGCCGAAAAAAAATTTTTCCCGGCACTCACCGGCTTCATGCCTTTTTTTTCAGTAACTATGACGGAATTCTGAATGTAAAACTCATTCTGATTCCGTCCGTAATTTAACTCATATGTATAGACCCTGATTCCTGAAAACGGAATTATAAAACTGAAAAACGAAGCTTCATCCGATGATCCCTGAAAATTCTTATCGAGAAACTCATTAAAATCCTCAATTTTAAAGAAAATATTTTTTTCATTCTCATTGAAATCAGCCTTTCCCGTTTTCATGGAACATCCGCTGAGCAGAATCAAATAAACAGGCAGTAAAACTAATTTTTTCATTATTTATAACTCCGGAAATCATGCATGACATTCTGATTCTTCACATTATTCCGTTATTGTAAACAACATTTTGCAACCTGCATTTCAATAAGAAAAGCCTACAGGCAGCATTCAGAATCAAACATTATGCTCATTTACAACAGAATCCATTTTCAAAAATCCCTTTATCAATCCTGATTACACGCATCAAATTCTGCTTGACGGAAAAAATATTATGTCGTATTGTCACTAAAGAGACATAATGGGGTAATTTATGGCAAATACTATGATGATAATCGGCGGCGGACTGCTGCAGATTCCAGTAATTCAGACTGCAAAAAAAATGGGTTACCAGATCATTGTTACTGATTATAATCCGGATGCAATCGGAATGAAATACGCCGACATTCCCATAACCATGAGTACAAGAGATATTGCCGGTTCTGTCAGGGTTGCAAAAAGCCAGAACAAACTTACTCCAATTTCAGGAGTACTGACTGTAGGTACCGATGCATCCATGACTGTCGCAGCTGTTGCAAATGCGTTAAATCTTCCGGGCATAAAATTTGAGGATGCTGAAGCCGCTACAAATAAAATTCACATGCGCTCAAGATTTAAGGAGCATAATGTACCGTCAGTAGAATTCAGGGCGGTATGGACACTTTCAGAAGCAAAAGATGCATGCAAAAAATTAGGACTGCCTGTTGTAATAAAACCCTCCGATAACATGGGAGCAAGAGGCGTAATGCTGATAGAAAACCTGAATTCCATTTCAGATGCTTTTCATTCCGCTAAATCAGCTTCTCCATCCGGGGAAATCATTATTGAACAGTACATGCCCGGGCCGGAGCTTTCAATAGATGCCGTAATTTATAAAGGGGAAGTGACATTTACCGGAATCGCGGACAGAATAATTGAAGACCTTCCGTATTTCATCGAGAAGGGACACAACATGCCGTCCGCACTTCCCGAAAAAGATATTGAAGAAGCCAAACGGGTGATGACGCTCGGTATCAGGGCACTGGGACTCAATCATGGTTTCGCAAAAGGTGATATTAAAGTCACTCCCGAAGGAGTCAAAATCGGCGAGATTGCCGCACGTCTCTCCGGAGGATTCATGTCCACTCATACATTCCCGTATTCTACAGGCATAGACCTGATGAAAGCCGCAATTGAAATTTCCACAGGTCAGGAACCGGGAAATCTTGAACCGCTATTCAACAGGGTTTCCATTGAACGGTCAATTATTACGGAACCCGGAATTATTAAAAAAATTACAGGCCTGGACGAAGCTAAAAATATTGACGGTATTGATGACATTTTCATGGACGCCAAACCAGGCGACAGAATGGTAAAACCTACATCCAATGTCGATAAAGCAGGACACATAATTGCTACAGCCGACACTCTTGACCAGGCAGAGGAAATTATAGCGAAGGCAAAAAAACTTATCAATATTGAAATAGATACCGAAGGCGAACTGAGCATGGATATGATATTTGCCGCCGCCAGGGAAAAGTTCAATAAGGTATGTTTTGTCTGTAAAGAATGTGACGGCACCAAATGTCCTTCTTCCGTCCCGGGCATGGGCGGAGCCGGACAGGGTCACTCCTTTAAAAGAAACATAGACTCTTTAAACCAGATTAAAATCATTACAAGAGTAATCCATGGAGTATCCGCACCTGACACCTCAGTAGATTTTCTCGGTGAAAAACTCAGCATGCCTGTTATGACAGCTCCCATTACCGGAACTGTAACAAACATGAACGGAGCCACGACTGAGGAGATTTACAATGACGCCGTAACAAAAGGTTCAAGACTCGCAGGCACAATAGCCTTCCTTGGGGACGGAGCCACTCCTTCAAAATATAAAATCGGACTTGATGCTGTAAAAAGAAATCACGGCAAAGGAATTCCGATATTCAAACCGCGTACGGATGATGAGGAAATTTACGAAAGAATAAAGGAAGCGGAAATCGCCGGAGCAATTGCAGTCGGAATGGATATTGATGCGACGACAATAAAAACAATGAAGCTGAGAAATCAGTCTACCAGCCCCAAAGACCTGAACAAGCTCAGGGAAATAATTTCATCCACGAAACTTCCATTTGTACTAAAGGGCATCATGCATCCGGAAGATGCCGAGCTTGCAGTTAAGGCGGGAGCTAAAGCAATAATAGTCGGAAACCACGGCGGAAGAATTCTGGATCACATGCCGGGTGCAATTGACGTACTTGAAGAAATTTCGAAAGCTGTAAAGAATGACGTTACAATCATTGCTGACGGAGGTTTCCGGAGCGGTGTTGATATTTTCAAGGGTATTGCAAGCGGTGCTCATCTCGTTTCAATCGGCCGGCCTGTCTGTTTTGCTGCTGTAGGAATGGAGGAACGCGGAGTGGAGTTCTATCTGAATCATCTGAAAAAAGAACTTGAAAAAACGATGATTCTGACAGGGACATCTAAAATTACAGACATTTCCAGAGAGCATATCAGACATATTCATTGAAAAAAAAATCAAAACAGCTGTTTTTATCCGCAGCTTTTTTAAAAAGATTTGCATTCCCCGATTATAGACACCTGTATCTTCAAATGGTACAGGGTTTTCCCGCTTATTGAAATTAGCATGTTAATTTCGGATATAAATAATTAAGTCACTCAGATCATTTTTCTTTGTTCAGTTTATTATACAGCCAGGCAAATAAAGCTCCGCAGATCATTCCGTCTGCAAAAGCCATTAATCCCCCGATTATACTGCCGGCAGGCGACACAGTATAGAACGGATACACCGCCCCGATAAAAGTCTGTTCTCCGACATAGTACCCGCGTACGATCAGCCACCATGTAAGCATGAAAACATATCCCCCGAAAACAATACCGAATGCAATTGAATAAGATCTGATATTAAGTCTCATATATCCCTCCTTTAACGCATATACTGGCTGAACATGCTAATATGCTGCGTAAACACTATTTTAATAAGTGCTTTTCTCATATTTTTGTATTTTTTCAGGTATGAATTCCGGAAAAATATATCTGTTTTTTTTACTGCCCTTTCCAATTACATCATATTGAATAATAGCCCTTTCAGGACAGATATTCATGCACCTCATGCACTGTTCACATTTATCGGTCCAGATAATTTTTTTCTTTTTAAGCTGAATGGCATTCACTGGACATAAATTAATGCATTTTCCGCACAGGATGCAGTTATCCGTAGTTTTAAAACCTTTCCATAAATATTTACACCCAAATTTAAAACCATAATACATCATTACTGAATTTAACCGTCCGTATCTCGGCATCACGAAATGTTTTCGGGAAATCCGGTTTTCAGCAATACTCTTTATTATACCCATAATCGATGCTTTGCTTTTTAAGATAATTTGTTCGGCTTCAGTCATCTCCGGCGGATCGGAAAATGCCACCCAGTTAATGGGCATTACAACAGCTTCAGTCCATTTAACGTCAAAATTTTTCTTTTGGAGTAATTTAACTGCGTTTTCCAATGACCATCCTTCCTCGTCCGGAGCTCCCATTGTAGCAATTGCGAACGCACTTATTTTCTGCTGCGGTTTAAGCAATTTCAAATGCTTCCGTATAATTCTCGGCATATCAAGCGCATAAACCGGAAATACAATCCCGAAACATTCAACATCTTCAATACAGTACGATACTGCCTCATTTACAATACATTCTATTTTCACCGAATAATTCTTCGAACTGAAATATTCGGAAATATTTTCACATACATATAAGGAATTGCCTGTACCGCTGAAATACTGAATAAGAATTTTTTTCATAAAGCCCCTCAGATATATTTTTCATTCATAACTATTGCAATTTCTGCAGAAAATGCATTTTTCATTTGAACAGCCGTAACATACAAAAAATAAAATTTCGGTTACTGCAAGCGTAATCAGTATCCAGAATGCAGCCATGATTACTGAATTATTCAAAAGCCAGTATTGCGGAAAAACAATCAGAATCAGAACTCCTGCCATTGTCATCAGATAATCAATCACCGAATATTTTTTTACAGCGGGCGGCTTAAAAAACCGTGTAAGTTTTCCGAAACCAAGATGCATGCAGTTATCCATTGCACCGCAGCATTTTCTGCAGTAAAAGAACAGAATTATCTCAAAACCCATGATGCCTGAAACAAAATATACTGCCGCTGCAATCACTGAACCGTAAATGTAAACTGAAGTCAGTCCGATCATAAGAGCCAGCAGAAACAGACACGCGGCAATACTGCCGTGAACTATACTTTTCATTTTTATCTCCAGAAATTGTTATTAAACATGCTTAATGTTAGCATTTTTAATTTCAGTTCTCGACCTGTGTTATAAAACTGTACTATTTTTTTAAATTTTCTCTGTATTGGCTGGGAGTAACATTTTTTATTTTCACAAACGCACTGTTAAAAGCGGATTTTGAATTAAACCCTGATTCAAAGCATATTTCAATAATAGACTTTTTTCTATCAGAAAGTAGAAGACGGCATGCTTCCTCGACACGATATTGATTTATAAACACTGAAAAATTTTTATTTTCATATGTATTCAAAAGCTCCGACAGCTGATGAACTGTTATGCCGATTTCTTCAGCCAGAACCGGCATCGTCAGACTTTCATCACAATAAGGTTTTTCCATCTGCATGTATTCATGCAGTTTCAGAACAAGTCCGGCTGCATCACAATTTTCAAGATAAGTTCTTCCCCTTGGTCTGATAACACCGCTGTCGGCTATTGCAGTAAAAATATCGGGATACTTGAACATAAACATGAAGATCGATATTGAAGCAAAAGAAATAAGTCCACCCATCAGATTAATAAAAAATATTTCACCGGTGGTTACATAAAAAAAATCAGCCAGCCACGCACCAAGTAAAGCAAGATAAAGAACTTTTGCTGCAGATGCAGTTGAAATTATTTTATTTTTTCTATTTGCAGATTTATCAGTATTTCGGAAAACAAGAACAGCGATTATTACCAGATATGCGATAAGACTCAGACTGCTTATTCCTCCGGCAATAAAATATGATATTCCCGGTATCTTATCCGGAAGGATTGGTGATTCCTTTTTAAACAGCATGTTGCAAATGAGAAGCAGCGGGAACGAGAGCATCGAAGGAAAAAAGTGCATGCAATACGGATACTTGAGGGTTATTTCTCCATAAATTGAATAGCGCACAATTAAAAGAAGGGACGGTCCGAGTGCGAAAATTGCAGGAAGAACAAAATATTCCGAATAACTGAATAAATCACTTAACTCAGTTGCCAGCAGTAAAGAATTTGCCTCTATAATCAGCAATGCGGAAAACAATATTCCAAAAATGAGATTTATTGCTGATTTACGGTTAACAAGAATCTGTCCCGCCGCCATTACAAATGAAAGAAAAATTCCATGAAGAATAAAATAATGGAAAATTTGAAATATTACTGTATTTGCGTTCACGATGCCTGAATATATTCTCCATTATATTTATTTTTATTTTCGTGCCGTATAATAATTCATAGCATTATTTACTGACAGCAGTGAAAATTTCCATCGTTTTTTATATTCATCCTGCTTTTATTCGCAAACATGCAATAAAATCTTGAATTTATTTTCCATACTGTTATAATACCACAATGGCATCCAAAAAAATTCAACTTTTTAAGCGAATTTCATTTCGCATTCTGATGATTATTCTTATTACATTAACCATCGGCATAGGATTTGTTATTTTCTATTTTTCATCATCGCAGAATAATACAATCATTGAATCAAGAGAAAATGCTGCAATCGAAGAAAGTGAAATTGTTTATATGGCAATCAGAAATAACATGCTTGCAGGCGAGGCTCCGATTGCTGTTGAACTTTTTAATGATTTTGCAAAATCTGATTTTTTGTCCGATGTAATGCTTTACAGAGCAAACGGATATCCCGCTTTTTATAACGACGATACTATTAAAACAGTCAATAGAAATCTCGGCCGGGATAAATTCATTGTTACCCGCAGATTTCCCGGAAATGAACAGAATACGGAATCCAGTTTCACTCAGTCTGTAGTAAAAGTAGATGATCAGATTGTAAGAATACTTGATGCTGAAAATAAAAGTTTATTGATCTATAAACCGCTTATCAATCAGCCGAAATGTTCAGCATGTCACGGAACCGATCATGTCATCCGCGGCGTAATTAAAATATCCACACCATTAAATGATGTTTATGATGCTGCACAGAAGAATACAGTTCTTTCAATAGTTATATTTTTAATCGTTGTTATCATACTCACAGTTTTTATTATCATGTTTATCAACCGGACAATAATCAGGCGGGTTAATACAATCGGAGACGTAGTTAATCTGGTCGGTGAAGGTGATCTGACTCATAAAATACAAAGCAGCTATTCAGATGAACTCGGCTATCTTTCCGGACAGATAAACAGCATGATTGACGGTCTTAGAGAGAAACTCAAACTGTCCAAGTTTGTTTCCAGATCAACTCTTGAACATGTCAAAAATTCCGAAGAAATATCTTTAGGCGGTGAGAAGAAAGAAGTCACTGTACTGTTCACCGACATACGCGGATTTACATCATACTCGGAAAAACGGGATCCTTCAGATGTCATGGAAGTACTGAATAAAGTAATGAATCTTCAAAGTGAAATTATCACCAGCTTCGGAGGAGATATTGATAAATATGTCGGTGATGAAATAATGGCGGTATTCGAAGGTGATGATATGATACTGAGAGCATTAAGAGCTGCTGAAAAAATAAGGAACAGCATGATTAAGGAAAAAAATGACAACCCCGAATCGGTAACAATAGGTATAGGCATTAACACGGGAACAGTAATATCCGGCAACATGGGCGCACTCGACAGAATAGACAGAACCGTAATCGGCGACACCGTAAATCTCGGAGCAAGACTCTGTTCAGCTGCAGCCGGAAATATCATCGTTGTTTCCGAGTTTACGCAGAAACCGGCTGAAGGCAAAGCTGAATTCAGGGAACATCAATCCATTAAAGTCAAGGGAAAGGAGAAACCGGTCAAAATTTTTACATTAAGAAAGGTTTTAAAATGAAAAATTATTTGTCTGCACTTGCCGTACTTGTTCTGTTAAACTGTTCAAAAACCGTTACCAATGAGGAATACAGGGTACCGGATGATTACCGGGCATGGAAAAAACCGACTGATAAAATTCTTGATTACATCGTCCCAGGTCACGGCAAGTCCGCAAGAATCATATATGCAAATGATGAATTCTATAATGTAAAAATAAATGAAGTCAACGGAGTAAAAAGATATTCCTTCAATGACGGTACTGTCATTATCAAGGAAGTTTACCCTGACAAGGATGCAGTCAGGACTTCAGATCCCATGCTTACAATTATGGTAAAAAACTCAAAATCACCGGATGCCATCCACGGCTGGCTGTATTACATGCAGAATCCCAAAACGGATATTATGGAAGTAAACACACGAATGTGCGTGGGATGTCATGAAGCGGCAAATGATACACACCCGTATTTTGATAAAAACCCGAATCAGGAATTCAGGGATTTTGTTTTTGTCATTAATGAAAAATGATCATGAAGGATAGGTTAGATTTTTTTCGCCGATATTTTTCAGTACTTCATTCAGAAATTTTACGGATTCCCATTTGGCCATACTAAGATTCTGATCAAGATAGTTTCCGCAGTCATGGGCGCATGTTCCGGGTATTTCAGCGGAAAAATCACTTATAAATTCAAACATGTCTGTAACCAGTTTCACGATATCCTTCGAATTTAAATCACCGGCAAGCAGCAGATATACCCCGGTTCTGCAGCCCATCGGCCCGAAATAGATAACCCTGTCTTTCCATTCTTTATTGCTTCTCAGAAATGTCGCTCCAAGATGCTCAATCGTATGAAGAGCAGGATTATCTATAACAGGTTCGCGGTTAGGCTCTTTCATTCTTATATCAAACGTGGTAATAGTTTCATTATTAATCTTATCCTTTCTCGAAACATATATTCCACGTAAAAGCCTCTCATGATCTATAGTAAAACTTGTGATTTTTTCCAGTTCCATCATTTCTCCTGTATTTTCTGCAGTATTCTGATAACCATTTCCGCAGAAATCTTTGACGCTTTTTTCATAAATTCCCTGTAATCAACTTTGGATGCATTTCCGGCAATATCTGATAGTGCACGGATTATAACAAAAGGGACTTTCATGATGAAACAGGTCTGTGCAATTGCCGCGCCTTCCATTTCAACAGCTTCAAGTTCCGGAAATTTAACACGGAGTTCCAAAGACAATGCATCATCCCCGATAAAAGAATCTCCGGTACCGATAAGTCCTTTGACAACATTAACCTGCCCGATTTCTTTTATAACATTTACTGCAAGGTCAGAAAGCATTCGGTCAGCTTCAAAAAAAAGAGGCATACCCGGTATTTCCCCGTACTTGTATCCCATTACAGTCGCATCAACATCATGATGTACCGCTTTTTCAGATACAACTATATCGCCGATTTTAAGCTCTTTCGAAAAACCGCCGGCACAGCCGGTATTTATTATGTAATCAGGCTTGAATCTGTCAATAAGCAATGCTGCGCCTACCGCTGCTGATACTTTTCCTATTCCGCATTCAAGCAGAATTACATCCTTACCGTGAATATCACCTTTAAAAAATTTCAAACCTGATATTTCAATACTTTCAGGATTTTTCATCTCACCATGGAGATCTTCAATTTCAGCCTTCATTGCTCCGATTATTCCAATGCGCATGCAGTACTCCAGATAAATAATATGCTTGAAATTATTTAAATAAGGAACATTAAAATTGTCAAACTTAATAACTGAAAAATTATAAATAAAAATGCCTGGAACACAACATCTGCATTATTGAAAATGTAAATTTAAAAAAACATTCCGCATCCGATTTTTATGAACTTAAGTAATATTATGAATTTGATGCCGCATTTTTTAGGTTTGACTTTTTACGGAAAATCAATATAGAATATTCATGTTGCGCTGAACATATTTTTCAAATCACATCGGAGAAAATCATGAAAGCACTGAAAACAGTTTTATTTGTTATTGCAGCAATAATTATTACATCACAGACATTCAACCATATTTTTGTAAAACTTATTGAACCGCGTTTTTCCTTTCTCGATAATTACAAAGACCCTTTTGAAAAAGAAATCGACAGAGCTGCAAATTTAAAAGAACTTGAAAAAATGTATAAACCCGTATTTGAATCAATGAATAAGATCAGAGAAAGCAATCCTAAATATGAAAAATCCGCCAAATATAAGCAGCTTGAAACTAAACTGAATGAATTGAGAAATGCAATAACATCAACAGAATCAATTCTTATAGAGAAAAAGAAACTCATTTTTTACTGGGCTTTCGGATTATTCTCAATTCTAGCAGGAATCCTTACCTATGTTAAAGTAAATCCATGGATCGGAATATCCGCAGTAATAACAGGTTTTTCTGAAATGATTACCTGGACAAGTCCGTTATACCATTCCCATATTCAGGGATATTACGAATTAATAACATTAAAGCTCATATTTTCCTTGATTACGCTGGTCCTTTTAATGGCAGCATGGATTCTGAACTTTAAATATATTGATAAGAAAAAATAGAAGCGGCACAGATTATAATCCGCTTTCCGGATAAAATTCCGGAAGGTTTGATTTACTTTCACCGGGATAACAGCGCCGGACTTTCCGTTCTCCGTAAAGGACAAAACCCTGCAGAATTCCGTACATTATTTTTATTGAATGGAAATTGAATTTAAACGGCGCATTTTTTCAATTCAGCTAATGCCGTATCCGTTAATTTTTTAACATCTTCTTCTTTCAGTATATATTTTGAAGTATCCTTGCGCTGCGGTTTTGGTTCAGCAGGCAGAATCCCGGCTATATGCAGGTCGATGACTGCAGCCGGATTTTTTCCCGTTCTTTTTATAAGTTCCTGTTCAAGTTTGGGATTTGGCCCGTCGGCTCCGCCGCTTATGGATACGAAAGCATATTTCCCGGAAAAGGCATTAAGTTTTTTTAAATGAGAACGGAGCGGAGATGCCGCCTGCCCCATCCAGACAGGGCCCGCCAATATTACAAAATCATAATCATTAATGCCGGCTTCCGGCAGATTTACTTTCGGCGTTCTGTTAAAAAGCACATTAAGAGCGATCGTACCCATTGTTCTCGGTTTTAATTCAGTGATTTTAACATGTTCTGCCGACAGTTCTGATGCTATGGAAGCGGCAAGAGCATTATTATTACCTGTTAACGAATAAGAGACTACAACAGTTTTCATACCATTCTCCAAATGAAATTTATAGTGTTTACTGTTTAACACAAAATTACACGGTTACAGTTACTTCCTTATTACGAAAACCGGTAATTTATAATTT
>JAFGJZ010000191.1 GCA_016928815.1 Spirochaetota bacterium | reverse complement strand
GGTCTGAAACTTCACCAGCAGCTTTTCGTTGAAAAGCCAGCGCTAAAATACGCTCGGTATTTACTGCGGAATGTTCTCTTCTAACAAGGTATGCAATTCTTGTAATCAAAACTTCAGTTTTACCGGAACCTGCACCAGCAACAACAAGATTATGTTTGTCATCTGTAACAATAGCTGTTAACTGCTCATCATCCAATTCAAATGAAGATTTTCTCCATAATGATTTATATGCACTTTTTTCATTATTTATGAATTTCGAATTATATTCTTCAACATATTTGATCTGTTTATGCGACTTTTCAATTTCATGTTGCATTTTGCTATATAATTTTTCAGGAAATCCATATTTCTGATTATTTAATCTGTTTAAATTATTTAAAGTATTATTTAGGTTTTTCAGTAACATATTTTTATCTGAATAAATTAAATATGTGTAGCTGTTTTTTAATTGATCAATTTTATTTTTATTTTGTATGCTATTTTCATCAAATAATTTTGTGAGATATTCCACAAGGTCTTTCTGTTCATTCTCAATAAGAGCTATTTTCTTTTCCGTAGTATTTATGATATATTTTCCGATTGGGATCTGTTGAAGTAGTTTTCCTGTTTTCAGCAAATAACCATGCAATCTCTGATTACGTAAATTTGATTTTAATTTTTTTACCAAAGTAACGAGTTTCATATAACTCCAATAAAAATTTTATTACGCACTATGCACTGGTTTACCCATAACCTTTGATATTAATTTACTTAACTGATTATGACGTAATTAATAAACTCTTTCCAACAGTAGAAAATCATTTACACCTACTTGTTGCGTGAAATAAATATATACTTAGTTGATGGTAAAATGCAAGCACAATTCAATGCTCGTATCCGGATGAAAATTTAATTCATCTTGTGAAATAAATCTTGAAATTCAAGCCAGGTCAGTTAAAAATAGAGCAACTAATTTTAGGAAAAAGGTAAATATGAAAAAACTAACAATATTCATTTTTTTACTTACTACAACAATAAATGCACAAATAGTTGATAAAATTTCGAGAGACCATTTTAATTTCTACGTGGTAACGGCTAATATCCTCAATGTGAGAGAAAAACCGACACGCAACAGCGAAATTATCGGACAAATTAAAAAAGGTGATGTAGTAACGGTTTACACAGGAATTGAATCTGAAGACCAGGAAGATTTGGAAGCATTGGATGATTCGGGAGAAAGCTATTATTGGAATTTAATAAAAACCGGTGATAATTTCGGATGGATTTTAAGTAAATACATCATTGAGACATCGGAAATGAAAGACAGTTTCAAATATTATGATCCAATTGAATTGTTAAAAACAGGAATTTTTCTTGATAATAGAAAAGAAATAATTACTGAATTTATCGATAACAAGTGGATGATCGGTTTTTATAACTGGCAGGAATGCGGTAACACTCCAGGTTTTAATATTAACTTTACAGGCAATAATCCATATGTTTTAAACATCGAAGAAATTCACATCTGGGATGGTGATGACAGTACGGAAAATGAAGGGATAGAAGTCGAACCTGTTACGCGCATAGAAAAATATAAAATAGAGATATCTATGAAATATAACAAAGAAAAAAAAGAGTATATATCTTCAGGACCCGGAATGTTTCTTCCTTTTTTAAAATCTTCAGATATCAATAAACGCGTTAAAACAAAAAATCGCACATTTTACTTTTGGGAATTATTTTCGCCATTTAGCTATAAATATTTTTGAGAAATGTGTATACCTGCTGGATAATAGAATTAATTTCATGAAATCACTGTAAGAACCATTTAAGGGGCAGAAAGTTCACGCCAAGAAACAAAGTCCTTATACAATGAAAGCAGGCTCATTGCTATGAGTAAGCTTCGACTACCTGGCTGCTTAAAGGACTTTTTTTTTCCGCATTTTATAAATCACAAAAGTAAAAGTTCCAGAAAAACATTGCAATAAATTTTTTCATTCCAACGCTCCTTTCAACATGGTGACCAGTATTCAATTTTTAC
Source organism: Spirochaetota bacterium (assembly GCA_016928815.1). Classification (GTDB taxonomy): domain Bacteria; phylum Spirochaetota; class UBA4802; order UBA4802; family JAFGJZ01; genus JAFGJZ01. The sequence continues at coordinate 8,245 of JAFGJZ010000191.1, read as the reverse complement.
AAGTTTATCATCTTTAAACCGGAAATATAATCCGTCATCTGATTTCATATATATCGGAATCATCTCTTTAAATTCTGTGTCCAGATTTTCCAGAGTATAGTCGCCAAGATATCTTTTAAATAATTTAATAAACTCGGTTCGTGTCATTTTCCCGTTTAAAATGATATCATCATATTTTATAAAAATTTTTCCGTTTCGATCAAAAAGAACAGACTGTAATATATAATTTTCTTTTGGTGACCCGATGAAAGAAATATTTTTATATTTCAATTGCCGGTATGGATTACCGTCAGCATCGCGACCTGCATAATAATCACATCCATCTAAAAGATAGTTAATTTCAGGTTTTCCAAACGTATTAACAATTTCCTTTTCAGTCGTGTGAAATGTTAAATTATAAAATTTTAATTTATTGACATCAAAATTCAATTCCTGCGAGCAGATGCTGCCGGTAATCAGAATGATTAATATTAAACAGAAATATTTTCGCATAAATCCTCCTGACTTATTACGATTTTGAAAAAAAGTGTAAAACAATCATTCCAATGCTGACAAGATTACATGCAGCCAGCAATACAAAAGCAAGTCGTGTCAGCAAGGGTGCATAGTAAAGCCTGCGATTAATTGCATCAGAATATAATGACAGAAGAGGTTTATCGTCATAGAACAGCTCCTGTGCCAATAAGAAAACAGGCAGCAATAGTGAAATAATTCCGGTAAGCAGAAGCTCCGGATTATGCCGGTGCATTCCTTTAATAACTGCATAAGTAAGTCCGCCGCATAATACAACAGTTTTTAAAAACAAAAAAATCGAATCTCTTTTCTCATCTTCACGGTTTCTGTCACTATAGGTATATTTTTCATATCGCATAAACTTACTTCACAAATCTCCATTCTTCATTGCAGCTTTTGCAATATAAATCATTCAGGTTGAAATATAATCAAGTATTTTTTATCACTTAAAGATGCAAAGCATGCAAAGGAAAGTAATTTAATCTCAACTCTATTCACTTTCAATCATTTTACTACTCTCTATTGGAAAAACATGAATTTAACCAATAAACGGGTTTATGGCTGTTAGTCTATTTTCAAAAATCATTTTGTGCTGCATGTCTTCGGAGTATAAAATACTGCAGATGCAGAAAAGCGATGTAGAAATAATAATACTGTCATAATACGAAATTTGATTTGCATTGCGTATTCCGGAAGCTTTTAAAAAAATATTTAAATCAATAAAGTATTTATCGCTCATTCGCTTCATCACGATTCAAAAATGCAATGTATTCATTAAGATGCATCGGTTTGTTCGCCATTCTGTAGATGAAATCATTTTTTGATTTTTCAATTCTGATATCTTCAATAATTTCAACATCCGTTTCAGAAAAATTCTTTAAAATCTTATGAATTTTTTCTACAGATGCATCCTGAACATTTATAACCATTCTATGCATTTATTTTCCCCGATTGTTTTTTAAACTATATACATAAGTTACTGCGATTCTGAATTTATTCAACTGTTTTTTTCAGCACAAAATATGAATAGTACGAGTTTAAAGCAGAAAGTAAAAAGTTAACCCTTCGACAGGCTCACCCTTCGACAGGCTCAGGGTGACAGCACTACCCTTCGAAGTACCCAGAGTGACAGCATTACCCTTCGAAGTACCTGTGCTGAGCGGAGTCGAAGCATTCAGGGTGACAGGAACATATAAATTCTTTCTTTTGTTTAAATCGAAGTGCATTTAAAATATATCTAACTAATTAATGTAAAAAAACTATCACTATCCATCAAACTCACGTTTTGCGATCAGCTGTCAGAACATGCCTTCCCCAGTTCTTCCATATCCCTGTTGCTGATCTCATTGGTCTTTTTCATGAAATTCAGAACAAACTCCAGCTGTTCCTCGCTGTATTCCATTAAAAATTTTTCAGTATTTGCAGAAAGCGACTGATACAGCGGGAAAACTCTTTTTTCAATTTCAGGCATGTTCAGAACAATGTATACCTTACGCCTGTCGTCCGGATCATACTCCCTGTCTGCGAAACCGGCACGGACAAGTCTGTCTATGATGCCGGTAACCGCACCGGTTGTAAGTCCTGTTTCGGCAGCCAGCAGTCCTGCTGTCATTTTGTCAGTACGCATGAGTATCTCAATCGATTCCAGATCGGTTGGATTTATACCCAGTTTTTTTGCAATCAGACTGCTTCTGAGTACAGCAGACGTACTGACCAGCCTGAACTGTTCTGTGATATTGGAAATGAGATTTTTTTTTGAAATCACTTGACAAAAACCGCCTGTATTTATATTAGTTTAGCTACTAAGATATTTATTCAATAAGATACTTATGAGCTAATAGATAAGTCATTATGGAATATAATGTCTTAAATTTCAATAAAAAGGAAATTTATATCATGAAAAAACGCAATAAAGGATGGAAAGGCACCGGAATGGAGGGATTTTTCGCCCGATTTTACGACAAAACAGTCAGAAAAAGCATCATGCATCAGTATTCAGCATGGGCTGAAGAAATTACCGGACTTGCAGACAGGAATTCAGCCGTACTTGAAATTGCTCCGGGACCGGGGTATCTGCTTATTGAACTGTTCAAAGCCGGATTCACAAATCTGAAAGGAGCGGATATCAGCCGTTCATTTGTAGAAATCGCCCGAAGTAACGCAGCTGAAGCAGGAGCTGTGATTGAATTTACACATGGCAATGCCTCGGACCTTCAGTTTCAGGACAATCAGTTTGACCTGCTGCTGTGCACTTCGGCATTCAAAAATTTCAGTGAACCGGTAAAAGCACTCCGCGAAATGCACCGTGTACTTAAAAAGGGCGGCTGTCTGTGGCTCTGCGACATGCGCTCCGATGTGAGTGATGCCGACATTGACGAATATGTGGAAAGGGAAATGAACATTTCCGGTCTGGACGCATTTCTGACAAAGCTTACTTTCAAAAAAACACTTCGCAGCCGCGCCTACGATCAAAAGGCGATGATGAAGCTTGTTTCGGATACTGAATTCACGATCGGCGAATTCAGACAGAATATTTTTGAATTTTACATCATTCTAAAAAAACAATAAAGGAGATAATTTCATTATGGAAAAGAATTTAAATCAGGAAAAGAATTTTAAATATGCGGAAATTTTCAGTCAATGGTACGGATGGGGCTCCCCTGTCGGACTGAGCATTTTTCTGTTAAGTCTTGCACTTGCCGTCCTGATTCTGGCGGAAACAGTAAATGTTTTTATGTAGAGTCTGCCATGCAGTATTTTATTCATCATCTTAATTTAATTCATTACTATTTTTAAAAATTATAATGAAGAAAAATTACAGATTAAGTTAACCCTTCGACAAGCTCACCCTTCGACAGGCTCACCCTTCGGCAGGCTCACCCTTCGGCAAGCTCACCCTTCGACAGGCTCACCCTTCGACAAGCTCACCCTTCGGCAAGCTCACCCTTCGACAGGCTCACCCTTCGACAAGCTCACCCTTCGACAGGCTCAGGGTGACAACATTACCCTTCGAAGTACACAGAGTACAGAGTGACAGCATTACCCTTCGAAGCACTTGTGCTGAGCGGTTCGGTAGAGCTTGGTTACCGAGCTTGCCGAGGTACACTGACCGCGGAGTCGAAGCACCTGTGCTGAGCGAAGCCGAAGTACCTGTGCTGAGCGAAGCCGAAGCAAACCTCCCCGTATATATAACGTGTAAAAACGCTTTTTTTTTAAAATTTTTTTATTTTAAAATAAAAAAATCTTGTAAATAATAAATGATCAAATCCAGAATCTGTAATGATAAATTTAACTGAAAATTATATTAAACGGATAACCGGAGAAGCCGTTTTTTCCCGCGCAAAAGAATATTACAACAGCGGCATGATCATCCAGCTCGATAGAATTTATAAAAACCTCTATCATTCAGTCATTGCAGGTTCGTCTGACAGTTTCTATCAGGTAAACGTCGATCTGAATACGGAATCATATTACTGTACATGTCCCTATAAAGGCACATGCAAACACATCGGTGCGGTTCTTCTCAATATAATTGATGATTACGGAGCCGACCTTGGAATTGAAAATTCCGTCACGGCATTTGACAGAGTCACTGCAAACAGAAATGAAATCTCCGCAGGGAGTACATCCGCATACAGACTCAACAGCAGTGAAACAGACGACGAGTTCATAAAAACATTTAACTACATGATGCCTGAAGAACGGGATCAGACAAAAAGATACATGGCAGCGTTTGAACTAACTGAAGACAGATACCCGGTCTCGGAAATGCGCTACGTCCAGCTGAAAATGCGTTACATCAAACAGGACGGAACCCATGGAGCGGTAACAAACTGTTCACTAAAAAAAATTACCGAGGAGATGACTCCCGAAGAATATGCACTTGCATTGAAACTAAATGACAGTCTTGACAAAAAAATACGCATCACCGAAATCCTTGATTACATCGTGAAAAACAGAATCACCCTGTTCATTAACAGGGGGGACAGGGATGAAACTGTTAAAATCAGATACATGGACAGGCTGCATCTTACATTTCAAATCTACACAATAACCGACAGCATCCTCCAGTTTATCCCGTGCGCCGGTGCGGAAACATTTTCCGGCGGCATTTACTATTCCTCACCGGACCAGATAATTCATAATGAATTTATGCTTGTTCTTGTTAACGGAAATGAAATATATTATTCGACTGACGCCATGATTACCCTGTTCATCAGCAAGCTGAACAGAAGAACCTATCACAACTGTCTTAACCTTGTTCAGATTAATTCCCTCATCGCGTACTGCAAAGAAAAATTTCCTGATCAAATTAAAATCGATTTCCCGTGGGAAACAGCTGAAATATGCCGCCATGAACCCGAACCTGTAATTGAAATTACGGAAAGCGGAATGTTTAATGAAAAACACATTGCGGTGAAACTTCTCTTTGATTATTACAGCATGGAATATGACTATCCGGGAAAGGAATCATTCATTAAAATCGAGACAGATGCAGAAAACAGAAAACTGCTCCTGGCATACCGCGCCGATGATTTTGAAAAATCAGTATTCAGTTACCTGAAAGTCCTGTTCACGGAGAAGGACCATCTGCGTTACGGGAATTTCCATATGCAATTTATGCCGTCCGGAAACACTCTTGAACTGGAATTGGATTCAGCGCAGGAATTTATCCGCCAGTACGGGAAAATACTTGTAGATAAAAACATAAAAATAAAAATTAACAGATCAAAAAAATCATCAGCAGTCCGTCAGGCTAAATTACAAATCAAGGTAAAATCGGAACTTGACTGGTTTAATCTGGAGATAACCGACGCCGATAATCCCGGAAACCTTTTTGAAATTAAATCTGAATTCATACAGTACGGAATGCTGAAATCCGGAGACTCGCTTTTAATCGTTTCAGACGATGACATTTTAAAAATAAGCAGACTGCTTGAGAATCAGATGAACTCAAGCGGGCAGTTAAAAATCAGTTCCGGTGATATCGGGAAAATACATGAGATTTACTCTCTCCTGAAAGATGATGATGTGCGCAATGAACTTCGCGAAAAAGCGCTTCTGTACGAAAAACTCACAAATGCCGTTTCCATAAAAAATGAAAAGCTGCCGAAGAACTTCAAAGCAAAACTGCGCCCCTACCAGAAAACAGGCTATAACTGGCTGTGCTTTCTCCATGAAAACAGCATTAACGGATGTCTCGCTGATGACATGGGTCTTGGGAAAACGATTCAGACGCTTTGCTTTCTGCAGAAACTTAAGGAAAACTCAATTCTGAAACCGGTTCTTCTGGTCGTTCCTGTTTCCACAATTTCAAACTGGATTGATGAGTGCGCAAGGTTCACTCCGGAAATTAAAATGTACCGCTACACCGGACCGCAGCGGAATAAAAACATAAGCGCGGATGATGATTTCGACATCATCATTACAAGCTACAGCACCCTTGTCAGGGACATAGGTATTCTCGGAAAAATCAGTTTCACTTACTGCATTCTGGACGAAGCGCAGAACATTAAAAACGCATCGACCGCAGCTTTTAAAAACGTTTCGTCAGTAAAGGCTGAGCACCGTCTTTCGCTGACAGGAACTCCGGTTGAAAACAGCACTTCCGAACTGTGGGCGCAGATGAATTTTCTTAATCCCGGACTGCTGGGAAGCTTTTCCGGATTCCGGAAAAAATACGGCAACGCAATTGAAAAATACGGGAGCATTCAGACTGCCGATGAACTCAGAACAAGAATATCGCCGTTCATACTACGCAGGAAAAAAGATGAAGTTGCGGCAGATCTTCCGGAGAAAGAGGAAATTGTTCTTTATTGCGAAATGAATGATGACCAGAGAAAGGTATATGACGGCTATCTGGAATACTACAGAAAAATTCTTCTTCCTCCGGAAAAAAACATTACCGGTAACATTTCAGCGCCGGGACATTTTGACTATTTCAGCGCGCTGCTTAAACTGCGTCAGGCTTCACTATTTTCAGAAATTGCCGACAGCAGTCATAAAAACATATCATCATGCAAATTTGAAATGTTCATTGAGATGTGCCGGGAAATACTTACTGAAAATCACAAGATTCTGATTTTCTCACAGTTTGTCTCCGTACTTGATATAATCAGAAAGCACTTTGAAAAAGAAAACATTCAGTATTCATACCTTGACGGTCAGACCAGGAACAGAAAAGAGCAGATTGAACTTTTTCAGAAAGATGAAAACTGCAGGGTCTTTTTAATCAGTCTCAAAGCGGGAGGGACAGGCATAAATCTCACATCTGCAGATTATGTATTTCTTTTTGACCCGTGGTGGAACCCGGCTGTCGAAAACCAGGCAGTAGACAGGGCACATAGAATCGGACAGAATAAAAAAGTAATTGTCTACAGAATGATTGCAAAGGACACGGTTGAGGAAAAAATAATGATTCTCCAGCAGAAAAAGAAAGATCTTGTGCGTGACATCATTTCCGATGATTCCGGCATCATTTCCAAACTCAACAAGGATGATCTTGCCGCACTGTTTGAATAGCCCTTCGACTCCGCTCAGGGCAGGACCTTCGGCAGTCTCCCTTCGACAGGCTCAGGGTGACGTCATGGTGAGCTCCCTTCGACAAGCTCCCTTCGGCAGGCTCAGGGTGTGTGTGACAATGGTGAGCTCCCTTCGACGGGCTCAGGGTGACGTCATGGTGAGCCTGTCGAACCACGTCGTGGTGAGCCTGTCGTAGTGGTGAGCCTGTCGAACCACGTCGTGGTGAGCCTGTCGTCGTGGTGAGCCTGTCGAACCACCATTTTTTGATTGACTTATATTTGTATATGCATGATTTTAACTGAATGTAATACAGCTGATATTATATACACAGCAAAAGTTAAATCAGGTATCGGAATTTAAAACAGGAAGGAACCATTATGAAACAGTTATTATTTGCTTTTATAATATTTCTTATAAGTGTTTCGTGTTTAGCAGAAGAAGATAAAAAAAAAGATGACAGGGAACCGTACGGATGGGTCATATCACCGGGTGCCGTTTATGTCTATCAGGACGATGACAATTACATGCTTGGTGCTGAAATCTCCATGTTCAATGCGGTACACTCTTTCAATACTTTTGACATTTTCTTTTATGGAGCCTACTTTGATGTAATTTTCGACAGCGATAACAAAGCCGTCAAATACAGCATCGGTCCTGAACTCGGAATAACACCGTTCGGTATTGACGGCGGACTTGTGATTCTGAATTCAGAAGATAAAACTGAATTCGGTTATTCTGCAAGAGTATTTTTCACTCTTCCGCCTGTCGGCTGCTGCCATGGATTCGGTCCGCCGTTTATTCTTTACTACAGATACAACAGCCTGTCTGAATTTAACGACAATCACGAATTCGGCGTCCTGTGGAAACTGCCGATACCGTTAAAAAGTATCAATTAAAAAATAAAACTAACGTTTCACATTACAGTTCAGGCTTAAAGCCTTTACTGCCTGCAAAGCAGAGAGACTTTTTGCGCCAGACCTGGCGCGGGGCTTTGTCACTTTCTTTTTCAGTCGTAAAAAAGAAAGTAACCAAAGAAAATTGCTCGTCCTCAATCGGCAGACGGCCTGTCAAATTATATGTCCCTCCTGGCCAATAATTTGACAATGCTTTGACTTCCTGTCAAAGCATACCGTGACCTTACCCCGATAATGTAGACAGTAAGTTAAGCCGATTAAAATAACAAGGAGAAAATTAAAATGAAAAATCGGCG